>CAZTMA010000054.1:0-15324 GCA_964614645.1 uncultured Anaerolineales bacterium | reverse complement strand
GACTTGGCCCGGGAAGCATACGAGATCTTGTACGAGGATCTGCCTGTGATCCCTACTGCGCAGTCTCGTAAGCTGGTACCGAACAACTTCACTTACTGGACCAACTGGCCGGATGCCGAGAATTACTATGCTAAGCCGTTCAGTTGGTGTGGCCAGTTCATCGAAGTAATCACCGCGATCAAGCCAGCGGCGCAGTAGTCTGTTGATCCGCAGGGCTCACTCTGCACTGGCTGTCCTATGCAGGATGGGCCCTGAATGTTTGCAGTGCATCATCGGCGGCCGAGACAATCGTCCCGGCCGCCGGACCGTTATCCCACAACCTGGAGCGATATCATATGGGCGGTCTGACCAAGCAGTACGTCCTAACCCGGTTCTTTATGTTTCTGCTCACCATCTGGATTGGTGCGACGGCAGTCTTTCTGATACCACGCCTGGCTCCTGGTGACCCGGTGACCTCTATGGTGATGCGTATGGCCGAGCGCGAAGGCCGTGTGGAAAACGCTCAGGAGCTGATTGCCGCCTGGAAAGAACGATTCGGGTTGGACCAGCCGTTATGGATTCAGTATCTCCGCTATCTGGGCAATCTGGTTCGCTTCGATTTTGGCTATTCGCTGGCGAACTTCCCGACAACTGCCTGGGAAATGGTCCGGCCAGCATTGCCCTGGTCGGTGCGTCTGTTGGCAGTCGCCTTGGTTCTTTCTTTTGCAATAGGTAATACTATAGGGGCTTTGATGGGCTGGCGTAAAACGCCGCGTTGGCTGCAGAGGATCTTGCCACTGAGTCTCACCTTTACGTCTATTCCGTATTTCATGTTCGGGATTCTACTGCTGTATGTTGTCGCGTTCCAACTCCACTTGCTGCCAGCCAGCGGCGGCTACAGCCGGGATGTGACACCAGGTGCAAATCTGCCGTACATTCGAAGTGTCATCTCATATAGCATCCTTCCGCTCGTCTCTATCGTGTTGACCTCGATGGGTGGCTGGGCGTTAGGCATGCGCGGATTAATGGTCAGTGTAAACAATGAAGATTACTTCCTCCTCGCGCAGGCCAAAGGACTCAGCCCGACGCGCGTGTTCCTCCGCTATGGAGTTCGCAATGCCATTCTGCCATCTCTGACAGCCCTGGCACTTGGCATGGGTGGACTGATTAGCGGCTCGATGTTAGTGGAGTACATCTTTGCCTACCCGGGTACGGGATACACGCTTTACCGGGCTATCATCACCCAAGATTACACGGTGATGCAGACGATCTGCAACTTAATGATCATTATCACTGCAACCAGCGTATTCTTGCTGGATCTATTGTATCCGTTGATCGACCCACGCATTACATTCCGCAGCAGCAAGATGTAGTGCAGGGAGGGAGTTATATATGGCAGTAACCGTTTCGCGCCATCCGACCCCATCGCCAACCGGCATTATGCCGTCGCGCCGCACAGGCCGCTTCAACCTGGGCTGGATGAATGGCAAGCTGGTTGTTGGTGGCAGCATGATCCTGGTAGTCGTTCTTTTTGGATTATTGGGGCCGCTTTTCTGGGACACTGACTTAGCATATGTCGGATCTTCGCCACGCAATCTGCAGCCTGTTTGGTCGGCGCGTGGTGATGCAGCGCATCCGTTGGGGACTGAGAACATGGGCCGAGACATGTTGGCTCAGCTCATCATTGGTACGCCCGCATCCCTGAAGGTCGGCTTGATAGCCGCGTCGATTGGCCTGGGCGTTGGACTAGTTCTAGGCTCAATTGCTGGCTATTTTGGGGGCAAGGTCGACAATGTGATTCGTACCCTGGCCGACGCAGCTACCACGATCCCGTCACTGGCGGTCTTAGTCGTCATCGCTGCCTTTGTGCGAATGCAAGATACCACGGTGATGGCCTTGATCCTCGCGCTATTTGCGTGGCCGCATCCCACTCGTATCGTGCGTTCCCAAGTGTTGACCTTACGTGAGCGCGGCTATGTGCGGATGGCCATGCTGTCGGGTGCTACTGCTTTTGAGATCATGTTCATAGAAATGCTCCCTAACATGCTTCCCTGGCTCGCGGCCAGCTACACGGGTGGTATCTCGGGCGCTATCTTGGGTGCTACCGGCCTTGAAGTGCTTGGCTTGGGACCAGCGCGGGTGCCCTCCTTGGGGCTGATGCTGAATCAGGCAACTAGCGCTTCGGCATTGATGCGAGGCATGTACTGGTGGTGGCTGCCGCCGATTATCATCCTGATGGTCATCTTCACCGGTTTCTTCCTGATCACGATGGGCCTGGACGAGATTGCCAATCCACGCTTGAGGGGGGTGAAGGCATGATGCATCATGAAGGCATGATTCACCGCATCAACCAAGCGCCTAAGATCATGGAGGTCAAGGACCTCAGCGTTCACTACTTCACCGACCGCGGGGCCGTTATTGCGGCCAACAATGTGAATTTCTACCTCCGCCAGGGCGAAATCATAGGCCTGGTGGGCGAGTCGGGCTGCGGCAAGACGACGGTCGCAATGGCAATCCTGCAGATGGTCCAGTCGCCCGGCAAGATCACCCATGGCGAAATCTGGGTGGATGGCGAGGAGCTGAACGGGCTGAGCGAACGGGAGCTGCGCCAGTTGCGCTGGCGCAAGCTGGCGCTCGTGCCCCAGGGCGCAATGAACTCGCTCAACCCCGTCCTCAAGATCAAGGAGCAGCTCGGCGACTCGATCCAGGCGCACGAGCGCGGCGTTGGCGGCGCGGCGCTCAAGCGGCGCATCCTCCAGTTGCTGGATGACGTGGGCCTGCCCGGCCGCATCTATGAGATGTATCCGCATGAGCTCAGCGGCGGCATGAAGCAGCGCGTGTGCATCGCGATGGCGATTGCCCTCAATCCGCCCGTCATCATCGCGGATGAGCCGACCAGCGCGCTCGACGTGGTGGTGCAGCGGGTCGTCGCGCAGACGCTCCTTGATGTGAAGGAGCGGCTCGGCGTCTCGATGCTGATGATCGGTCACGACATGGGCCTCCAGGCGCAGATGGTCGATCGGGTGGCCGTCATGTATGCAGGCAACCTGGTCGAAGTAGGGCCGGTCGAATCCATCTTCGAGCAGCCGCTGCACCCGTACACGCAACTGCTCATCGAGTCCATTCCGTCCATTGACGAGCGGAAGCCGTTGAAGGTGACCGAGGGGCTGACCCACGACCTGCGCAATCCGCCGCCCGGCTGCATCTTCCAGTTCCGCTGCCCGTACGTGACCGATGACTGCCGTGCGGGCCGCCCGCCGCTGGAAGAGGTCGCGCCGGATCATTTTGTGGCTTGCATCAGAGTCAAGAGCTGGAGGCTGGCGTAGTCATGGCGACGCCCATTCTGCAAATAACGAACGCAACCAAGACCTTCGGCGGGGGCTTTCTCGACTCGACGCCGCCCCTGGTCGCGCTTGACCGGTTCAACCTCGACATCTATGAATCACCGGCGCGCATCACCACGATTGCCGGCGAGAGCGGCAGCGGCAAGACCACGCTGGCGAACGCCATCCTCGGCTTCCTGCCCCTGTCCGAGGGCCAGATTCTCTATAAGGGCCAGGATATCGCCGCGATGGATCGCCGCGGCCGGCTGGCCTACCGCAAGGAAGTCCAGGCCATCTTCCAGGACCCGTACGAAGTCTACAACCCGTTCTTTCGTGTCCAGCATATCTTCGATATGGCCATGCGCCACTTTCCGATGGCGCGCACCAAGAAGGAAGCCCGCGCGCTCATCGAGGACGCGCTCAAGCTGGTCGGCATGCGCGGGGACGAGATCCTGGAGAAGCACCCCCACCAGCTCAGCGGCGGCCAGCGCCAGCGCGTCATGGTGGCCCGCGCCTACATGCTGCGGCCCCGGCTGATCGTGGCCGACGAGCCGGTGTCTGCGGTCGATGCGTCGCTGCGCGCGATGATCCTCGACATCATGCTGCGGCTGCGTGATGAACACGGTATCTCGTTCCTTTACATCACCCATGACCTGTCTACCGCCTATCAGATCGGCGACGAGATGGTGATTCTGTTCCAGGGCGTCGTGGCTGAGCGCGGCCATACCGTCGAGATCATCGAGAACCCCAAGCACCCTTATGTGCAGGAACTCATCGCGTCGATCCCCGCACCCAACCCCAAGCGCAAGTGGGTTACCGATATTAAGCTGCCGCCGGAGGACGCCACGCGGCTCCAGCCATCCCGCGGCTGTCATTTCTATGCCCGCTGCCCGGCACGCATGGAACGCTGCAAGATCGAAATGCCTCCGTTGTACAGCGTCGGCGGCAACGGGCACCAGGCATCCTGCTTCCTGTATGAAGCCGGAGTTGCCAGATGAACCGCAACCTTTTGGCCACTCCGATGACCCGCCGCGAACGCTTCATGACCGCCATCCGCCGCGGGCAGCCGGATCGCGTGCCGCTCTTCGACTTCCTGTTTCAGGAGCCGATGTACGAGGCACTGATCGGTCACCGGCCCGGCGAGTACAACGCACCGGATGCCGTGGCCTGCGCCCTCGCCTTGGACATGGATGGTGTCTGGCTGCCCTTCGGCGGGTTCAACGGCTTCCAGCCGCCGCGGTTGGACGAGAACACCTATATCGATGAATGGGGCACGACGTACCAGCACAACGAGGCGTCCTGGCCTATCGACGCGCCGGTGGACTATCCCATCAAGTCGCGTGCGGACTGGCAGCGCTACCAGCCGCCTGATCCGACGCTGCCCGGCCGGACCGCCGCGCTGGAGACCTTCCACACGCTGGCGCACGACCAGCTCGCGCTGACGGGCGGCGTCACCGGCCCCTTCACGACGACGTGGCTGCTGATGGGCTACGAGCGTATCAGCTACGCGCTTTACGATGACCCCGCGCTGCTGACCGAGATTTTTGCCATGTCGAACGCTTACAACAAGGAGGCCGCGCGGCTCTCCGTCGAGGCGGGCGTGGATGCGCTGTGGCTGTCGGATGACTTGGGCGACAGCCGGCGCGGCTTCATGAAGCTCAGCCATTTTCGCCAGTATTATCTGCCCTACCTGACCGACTTGGTCGAATACGTGGATGGGCTGGGCGTGCCGGTGCTGCTACACTGCTGCGGCCACCTGACCGACTACCTGCCGGACCTCGCGGCCGAAACCAGGATCAGTGCGATTCACCCGTTGCAGCGGACTGCGGGCATGGACCTGCGGTGGGCCAAGGAGCACTACGGCGACCGCTTCTGCTTGATCGGCAATATCGATTCCTCGCGCACGCTCCCGTATGGGACGCCGGACGATGTGGCCGCAGAGGTGCGCGCGGCCATCGATGCGGCCGCGCCGGGCGGGGGGTACGTCCTCGCCTCGGATCACTCGCTGCACGACGGCATCCCCCTGGATAATATCCTCGCCATGTGCCGCGCGGCACGTGAGCACGGTGCGCGTATTTACGCTACGTAGGGGCACACGGCTGCCTTCCCTTGCGTGGGAGCCGCCAGACCCGCCCGCACAACAACCGTGGCCCGAACGCGATGCCTGGAGACTTCCAGGCATCGCCGCGCTCCAGAGGCGGGGGCCATCCCGCTCGGTAGCTACACCGATTGAGGCATTGAGACAGCCCCGCCCCTTTCCCCTCGCTTGATCCTTGTCCCGCTCTGCGCTACACTGAGTCCCATACGAATTGGCTCTTGGCGAAAGGAGTATGAGATGAGTAATCCTAGTGTACCGTTGATCCCCCGTAAGGTGCTGTTCGGCAACCCTGACCGTGCGTCTGCACAGATTAGTCCCGATGGGGCGTACCTGGCCTGGCTCGCGCCGCGCGACGGCGTGTTGAACATATGGGTCGCACCGCGAGAGAACCCCTCTGCGGCGCGCGCGGTGACGAGCGACACGGGCCGGGCCATCCGTTTTTTCTCTTGGGCTTACACCTGCGACCATATCCTCTACCTACAGGACCAGAACGGCGACGAGAATTGGCGCCTCTACGCAGCCGCGATCCGTTCCGATGACATCCGCGACCTGACCCCGTTTGAGCGCACACAGGCCCGGATCATCGCGACCAGCGAGCGCTATCCCGAGGAGGTCATGGTCGGGCTGAACAACCGGCAGCCGGAGTGGCACGATCTCTACCGCATCAACGTGGTGACCGGGGAACTCAAGCTGGTGCAGGAGAATGATCGTTTCATGGGATTCGTCCTGGATGATGACTACCGGCTGCGCTTCAGCCTGCAGATGACGCCCGAGGGGTCGATAGATATCTACCGTTATGGTGAGGGCGATTGGCAGCCCTGGGATTCGATCCCGGCGGAAGACATGCTTGCGACAGGCCCGCACGGGTTCGACAAAACGGGCCGGCTGGTCTATTTTTCTGACAGCCGTGGGCGCAATACAGCGGCTCTGGTCGAAGTGGACACCGAGACCATGCAGAAGCGCGTGCTGGCCGAGGACTCGCGTGCGGATGTGTCCGACATTGTACGCCACCCGACCGGGAAGCACGTGCAGGCTGTCTCGTTCATCTACGAGCGTAAGCAGTGGCAGGTCCTCGACCCGGCGATTGAGGAGGACCTCGCCTATCTCAGCACCGTGGCGGACGGCGAGGTGATCATCGTCAGCCGGACGCTGGACGACCGGTATTGGACTGTTCTCTTCTTGGTGGACGCGGGACCGGCGCGCTACTATCTGTACGACCGGAACGTGCGCGAAGCAAGCTATCTCTTCTCGATCCGTGCGGCGCTGGAGGAGCAACCCCTCGTCAAGATGTTCCCGGTGGTGATACCTTCACGCGACGGCCTTGATTTGGTGGCCTATTACTCCCTGCCTGTGGGCAGTGACGCCGATGGCGACGGTGTTCCGGACCAGCCACTACCGATGGTGCTGATTCCGCACGGTGGGCCGTGGAGTCGTGACTTCTGGGGGTATAACCCCCACCATCAATGGCTGACAAACCGTGGTTACGCAGTGCTGAATGTTAACTTTCGCTCGTCTACAGGGTTTGGCAAGAGCTTCACCAACGCGGGTGACCACGAGTGGGGAGGCAAGATCCGCGAAGATCAGGTAGACGCGGTGCAGTGGGCCGTCCAGCAGGGGATCGCGGACCCGGCGCGCGTTGCTATCCTGGGCGGCAGTTTCGGAGGGTACTCGGTGCTGGCCGGGTTGACCTTCACGCCGGAGTTGTTCGCCTGCGGCGTAGACCTGGTCGGGCCATCGAACTTGGTCACGCTGCTCGAATCGGTGCCCCCCTATTGGAAACCGATGCTGGAGATGTTTACTACGCGTGTTGGCGACTTCCGTACCGAGGAGGGCCGTGCACTGTTGAAGGCATATTCGCCTCTCACCTACGCTGACCGCATCTGCCGTCCCCTGCTGATCGGGCAGGGTGCGAATGACCCGCGAGTCAAGCAGGCCGAGTCCGACCAGATTGTCCAGGCGATGCAGGCGAACGGAATTCCGGTCACCTATCTTCTCTACCCGGACGAGGGTCACGGGTTTGCACGGCCGGAGAACCATATCTCGTTCAACGCGGTGGCGGAATCTTTTCTGGCCCGGTGCCTGGGCGGTCGTGCGGAACCGATCGGGGATGACTTCCGGGGCGCCAGCCTGCAGGTGCTGGCCGGGGCTGAGGAAGCTCCGGGGCTGGCCGAGGCTATGGCAGGGCGGGATCCCGGGCAGGCGTAGCTTTCTCGCCTGGCCCGCGCTTGGTCGGTGTCGGCGTGTAGTAGCGCTTCAGCCACACGCTCAGGCCGTCCAGCCCGGGGAACAGCACGCGTTCGGTTATATTCGCCTGGTCCAGCTTATCGCGTACTTCCCACTTGAGCCGGGCCGGGATGATGATGCGGCGAGCCAGGCCGGCGCGCGTTGCCAGCCACTCGTCCAGCCGTGCGGTGGGACTGGACATGAGTGTGAAGAGTGCAAACTGGTTGACGATGCGGTCGTCCAGGGAGGGCGGTTCGAGGAACAGGACGCAGGGTTCTTCCGCCAGCCGGTCCAGGTCTGCCAGGCTGCGCGCGCCCCGCTCCAGCATCTCGGCAGTGAACACATGCGCGCCCTCGTCGTGCAGGATAGTCCGCAGCGCGTGAGGCAGATGTGTGCGCACGCCGCTGTAGTGGGCGCACCAGATGACGCCGTCACGGTCGAATTGGAGCGGGTCATCGGTCGCGAAGTGCATGGCGACAAAGGGGGAGTAGGTCCAGTCCAGCACGCGCGTTGGCAGCCCGTGATGGGCTGCCAACGCCAACCAGTTCCACACTGAGTCACCGGGCATGGCTGAACGGGGCGCATACTTGCGGAACGCACGCAGGAGCGGCGCTTCCACCCGGTCGTATGCACCCCCCAGCCGCATCAGACTGGTGACCAGTCCTTCGCTGGCATCCGGCATCCCGCGGTATGCGAAGTTCGACCGGAAATGGCCGAGCGGCTCCTGCCAGGAATCACGGTACAGCTCAGCCTGCAGGGCATCCCACGACTCGATGCGTACTTCGTCCACAAGCGCCGCCCCCGTGTGCTGAATCTATGCGTCGGCTTCTTCTCCGGACACGGTTCCAGACACGCTCTCCCAGCCCTGGCGCGCCACCTGGTTCGCCTTGATGCGCAGGTAGACCAGCGTATCCTCAACCTTGTACACGCTGTCCAGCGGCGCCAGCAGGTCACCCCCGCGCGGGCGGCTCAACACGAAGCCATCCTCCCGGACATCCTTGATCCTGCCGATGTCGGTGCCGTCGAACGCCACGACCTTCATGCCACTGCTGACAGCCGGCACTTCCGTGACCGATGCGTCCACGCTCACCAGTCCCTGCTCGCCATCGCTCTCGACGCCCGGCACGATGGCCGCAATCATATCCGCCACATCGACTGCCTGCTCGGCACCCGGCTCCGGACGCCGCGCTTCGTGACCGAGGCTCTCGCTCGCGCCGAGGCGTACGCTGGCCTCTTCACTGACTTCTTCGACCTTCTCGACCGCGTCACCGACGCCGGTGTCAATCTTGGACACGATACGATCCACCTGTTCACGGGCTTTCTCGCCGGCATTCTGGGCCTGCTCGACCTGGTCACCCGCACCGGATTCGATCTGCTCGACGATGCGATCCACCTGCTCGCGCGCCTGGCTGCCGGCTTCCGCCGCCACGCTGCTGGCCTGCTGCGCCAGGTCGCTCACCTGCGCGTCGATCTCGGACTTGGCAGCTGCGGCCTCGTCGGCCTTCGTGCTCAGGCGCTCGCGCACCTGTTCCACCCGTTCGCCGACCGCCTGTGCTGTCTGGCCGACGGTCTGGCTCACGCGATTCACGATCTCCGGCGCAGTCTCGCTTACGCGCGCGCCGAGGTTCTGCGCGGTCTGTCCCACGCGGCTGACAATCTCCGGCGCGGTTTCGCTCACGCGCGCGCCGAGGTTCTGCGCCTTCTGGCCAACGACTTCGCGCGTCTGCTCGAGCCGCTCGCCCGCCACGTGGGCGGTGTGCTCCACTGCGCTGCGCGTCTGAGACAGCTTCTGGCCGGCCTGCTGGCGGAGCTGCTCCCCGCCGCCGTCCTGCAGTTGCCGGTTGAGGCGGCTGAAGCCATAGGCCGCCACCGCGGCGAGGACCGCGCCCAGCGCGAAGGCCGCGCCGCTCTTGGTCCATTGCTGCCGGCCGCTCCGAGCCGACTTCTTGCGCCACATTGCGAGCACCCGCCTGAGGGCCGACTCGGCCGTCTTCATCACCGCTGCATCACTCAGTATACGCATCAACATCTCGCGTTGCATCGTTCCTCTCCTTCACTCGTACTACCACATTACTGATAAACGTTTGTACTTGATGAGACTAACGCAAGCGTCCCCGTCAAAATGTAAGCCAATGTACCAATTACAGCAAGCCTTAAGGTCGGCCCGACCGCGTTGACATGCCTGCGCCCCGTCATGTAGAATGATGCCACGCTTCCGATGATAGTTACGTTCTGTCTTGCTCACCCGTACAGAGATGCCTTATGAATTATGTCCATTTTTCACCACACTTCCCGCCCAACTACTACCTCTTTTCGGTGCACCTCGCCCGGCTCGGGGTCAACGTGCTGGGCCTGGCCGACGAGCCTCACGAATGGCTGCGACCCGAGCTGCGCGATGCGCTGGCCGATTATTATCGTGTCGGTGACATGCACCACTACGACGAGCTTCTGCGCGCCTGTGGCTACTTCATCCACCATCATGGCCGTCTTGACCGGCTCGAATCGCATTCGGAATACTGGATGGAGACGGAGGCCAAGCTGCGCACGGACTTCAACATGTTTGGGCCGGGCGTCAACGCGATTGCGGCCTACAAGCGCAAATCGCTGATGAAGGCCGCGTTCGAGCGCGCGGGCGTGGCTGCGGCCCGCGGTGGGTTGGTCAACAGCCTTGATGCTGCGCGTGCGCTGGTTGCGCAGACGGGTTACCCGGTGGTTGCCAAGCCGGACATCGGGGTGGGCGCGGCCAACACCTTCCGGATCGACGATGACGCGGCCCTGGAACGCTTCTTCGCTACTAAACCGCCCGTCGACTATGTCCTGGAGGAGTTCGTGCGGGGCCTGATTTGCACGTTCGACGGCCTGGCGGATCGCGACGGCCGGCCGGTCTTCTTCGGTTCGCTCGTCTACAGCCATGGCATCATGGAAGTGGTCAACGAGGATCGGCATATTTATTTCTATGCGGACCGCGAGATATCGCATGACCTGGAGGAGGCTGGCCGCCGCCTGCTCAAGGAGTTCGACGTGCGCGAGCGGTTCTTCCACTTCGAGTTCTTCCGCACGCCGGAGGGCGCGCTGGTGGCGCTGGAGGTCAACATCCGGCCGCCCGGCGGGCCCGCGCTCGATGTGTACAACTATGCCTGCGAGGTGGACCTGTACTGGGGTTGGGCCAACGTCGTGGTCAACAACAAGTTCATGGAACACTACGCCCGCAAGTACTACTGCTGCTATGTGAGCCGGAAGAATAACAAGTGGTATCGCCATTCGCACGATGAGGTGCTGGCGGCCTTCGGCTACTGCATCGCCCATCACGAGGCCCTCAGCCCTATCTTCAGCCTGGCCATGGGCGATTACACCTACCTGGTCCGCACGCCTGACCGGGAAGAAATGCTTGCTGCCGCGAACTACATACAGGAGCTCCAGGGATGAACATCGAATATCACCGGTGGTACAGCCCCAGCATCGGGCATGACATGGAGCTCAAGGTATACGGCCACGCGGGCAAGCCCGTCGTGGTTTTTCCCTGCCAGGGCGGGCGCTTCTACGAGTGGGAAGACTACGGGATGATCGAGGCCTGCCGGTCATCCATCGAGGGTGGGCGCATCCAGGTTTGTGCGGTCGACAGCCTGGACAACGAGTCCTGGTGCAACTGGGGCGCGCATCCGGTCGACCGGGCGCGGCGTCACGAGGATTACGACCGCTACATCGTGCATGAGGTTGTGCCGTTCCTGCGCGGCCGCGGCTGGGACGGCAAGCTCCTGTCGACGGGCGCCAGCATGGGCGGCTATCATGCCGCGAACTTTTTCTTTCGCCATCCTGATGTCTTCGACACGGTCATCTGCCTGAGCGGGCTGCTCCAGCTCCACATGTTCGTCGGTGACAGCCTCGATGGTGACGTATACTACAACACGCCCCTGGCCTATCTGCCGAATATGAACGATCCCTGGTTCCTCGATCAGTATCGCCAGAGCAACATCATCATCTGTGCGGGGCAGGGGCCCTGGGATGAAGCGATGGTGGCCGACGCGTATGCGGTCAAGGGGGTGCTGGAGGCGAAAGGCGTGCCGTGTTGGGTGGACATCTGGGGCCAGGACGTGGCCCACGATTGGCCGTGGTGGCTGCGCCAGTGGCCGTATTTCCTGGGGCAGTTGGGGCTATAGGATTCGGGGGCCGACACACAGGTCGGCCCGTACGTCGGGGTTGGGCGGTAGGGGCGCACCTGCGTGTGCGCCCGCCGACGCATGGTCGGGGGCCGACACACAGGTCGGCCCCTACGATTGGGCGACGGGCAGGGTAAACGTGAAGGTGCTGCCCTGGCCGACGACGCTGTCCACGCTCACCGTCCCGCCATGCGCAACGACCAGTTGTCGCACGATGGCAAGGCCCAATCCTGCGCCGCCGGTCTGCCGGGCGCGTGACTTGTCTGCGCGGTAGAACCGGTCGAACACGTGGGGCAGGTGTTCGGGCGCAATCCCCTCGCCCGTATCACGCACCGCGACGGCCACTTCCCCGCCCTGCAGCCGCGCGCTGACGCGGATCGCCCCTCCATCCGGCGTATGGGCAATCGCGTTGTTGAGCAGATTGCGCAGCACCTGGCCGATGCGCTCGGCATCTACGTCGACCAGTGGCAGGTCCTCCGGCAGGTCGGCCTCCAGGGCAATCTGCTTGGCGTTCGCCTGGGGCCGCAGCATCGCAACCGCCTGCTCGACCACACCGGCCAGCGGCGTGGGGGCGCGCAAAAGCGTGAGTTGCCCTGCGTCCGCCTGCGCCAGCTCCTGCAGGTCATTGACCAGCCGGCTGAGCAGCATGGTTTCCTCATACAGGCTGTCCATCAGGGCATAGTCGGCATTGATCAGCCCGTCGCGCGTGGCTTCCAGGTAGCCGCGCAGGTTTGTCAGGGGCGTGCGCAACTCGTGCGCGACATCGCTGACCATATTGCGGCGCAGCTCTTCCTGCTTCGCGAGGCTGCCGGCCATCGCGTTGAAGGCCCCGGCCAGTTGCCCCAGCTCGTCCTGCGATTCCACCGGCACACGCACATGGAGGTCGCCCTGCGCCATGCGGCCCGCGGCCGCGGTCAGATGCTCGACCGGCCGCAGGATGCGCCCCGACAGCACGAGGGTGATGATGACCGCGGCCAACCCTGCAGCCAGCGCACCCAACAACACGGACCGGTTGACCGCCTGGATGAAGGCCGCGGCCGGGTCATACGGCTTGATCAGGGGGTCGATGTAGACTGCGCCCAGGATGGAGCCCCGATCCTGGACGATGGCGCGCGGCGGTCCCCAACGCTCTTCGGCCGCCTGCCCGACCAGGGAGTCGCCGCTGTCCGCGATGACCTTGCCTGCTGCATCCGTTAACACAACTTGCTGGCCGGCGAACTGGCCGAGACGCTCGACTTCATTCGCCACACCGCTCCACCCGTCGTTCTGCTCGTGGAACTTCGCCAGGATATAGCCCAGCCGGCGGTCATCGATGGGCGAGCGGCGCTCGACGTAGCGCTGGAACTCGCCCTCCGTCCGCCGCGTGGCGACGAATGCAATCACGCTCACCGCAATGATGACTACGAGGATCGTGGACAGCAGCAGCCGTACGCGCAGGCTATTCCACATGGCGGTCCTCGAAGCGGTAGCCCAGCCCGGCCACGGTTATGATGTAGCGGCGGTCCGGCGTGCGTTCAATCTTGCGCCGGAGGTTCATGATGTGGACGTCCACGGTCCGCTCCACACCCTCATAGTTGTAGCCGAACGCCCGGTCCAGCAGCTCTGAGCGCGAGAAGGCACGGCCCGGCTCGCGGACCAGGGCCTCCAGCAGGCGGAACTCCGTGGGCGTCAGGCTGGCCGGATGCCCGCCCACCGTCACCTCGTGCCGGATGAAGCTGATGACCAGGTCGCCATAGACCACATCTTCGGATACCGGCTCGCCCGGTGTGGTGCGCCGCAGGACGGCGCGCACCCGCGCCACCAGCTCGCGCGGGTTGAACGGCTTGGTCACGTAGTCATCCGCGCCGAGGTCCAGCCCGCGCAGCTTGTCCTCGTCAGTGGCGCGGGCGGTCAGCATGATGACCGGCACATCCGATTCCGCGCGCAGCAGCCGGCACACGTCGGTGCCGCCGAGCTCAGGCAGCATGAGGTCCAGCACGATGAGATCGGGCAGCTTGCGCCGCGCGATATCCAGCGCCTCGTACCCGTCCGCGGCCGTCAACACGGTGTAGCCGTCGCGCTTCAGATAGAGTGAGACCAGGTCGACGATCTTCCTGTCGTCATCCACCACGAGAATAGTACGGTTCATAGTGTCACCATGATACCCGGCAACGAGACCTGATGCAAGGCCTCATCACGCCGGCATCCCCAACCTGCAACCTGTGACCTGAAACCTGCTACTCGTAGCGCAGCGCATCGATCGGGTTGAGCGCCGCTGCGCGATTCGCAGGGTAGAAGCCGAAGAACACACCGATGCCCAGCGACACGCCGAGTGCCATCGCGACGCTGCCCGCGGTTACCAGCGCCTGGCTGTACCCCATCAACGGGGTGATGATCTGCGCGGTCCCGATGCCGACGCCCACGCCGAGCAAGCCGCCCACCGCGCTCAACACGATGGCCTCCGCCAGGAACTGGATAAGCAGGTCGCTGCGCTTGGCGCCCACGGCCTTGCGCAGGCCAATCTCGCGCGTTCGCTCTGTGACGCTTACCAGCATGATGTTCATGATGCCGATGCCGCCGACGACGAGTGAGATGGCGGCGATGCCGGCCAGCATCGTCGTGAACGTGCCGGTCGTCTCCTCGACGGTGCTGAGGATGTCGGCCTGGTTCTGGACGGTGAAATCGTCATCCTCGCCCGTGTCGATCTCGTGCAGCGTGCGCAGGATCGCCGTCACCTGGGCCTGCGCAAAGTCCATGTCATCCGCAGAGCGAACCTGCAGGTTGATCGCGCTGACGGTTGTCGTGCCTGCGCCGCCAAGCTTGAGCTGCGCGGTGCGGAACGGGATGAAGACCACGTCGTCCTGGTTGTTCATGCCGCTCTCGCCTTTGGACTTCAGCACGCCGACGACGGTGTAGTTCTGGCGATTGATGCGGATCGTCTCCCCGATCGGGTTGGCGGCCGCATTGCCGAACAGGTCTTCGACGGCCGTGCTGCCCAGCACCGCGACCATCCCGGCTGTATCGTTGTCTTCGCCGGTGATGAAGCGGCCGCGGCTCACGGTCCAGTTGCGCACGGTCGCATAGTCGGCCGTCACGCCGGTGATGCTCGGCTGCGCGCTCGTGCCGCCGTAGGTGACATTCGCGCCCCGGCTGCTGTATTCCGGCGCCACCCGCGCGACCGTTGTCGCCAGGCTCTCGATGGCGGTGACGTCCTGAACGTTCAGCTCGCGCGTCTGCGTCTGGAAGCCCTCGCCGGGCCGGAAGCTGAAGTTGGTGCTCGCGCTGACCGACAGCAGGTTCGAGCCGAGCGACGCGAACTGCTCGACCACCTGGGCCTTGGCGCCATTGCCGACAGCTACGAGTGCAATCACGGCGGCGACGCCGATCACCACGCCCAGCATCGTCAGGAAGGAGCGCATCTTGTGCGCGATCAGCGACTGCACCGAGACCCGCAGGACCATCAATAGCTTGCGCATCGTACTGCTCCTTATCGGTCTATCCGGCGCACGGTGCCGCCGCCCATCATGCCGCCGAACCCGCGGAAGCTGCTGTCGTCGGCGGCGGA
>CAZTMA010000053.1:26995-31241 GCA_964614645.1 uncultured Anaerolineales bacterium | reverse complement strand
TCCAGGCTGTACTTCTCACGGAAAAGCGACTCTACCAGCTTCTCCTGCCCGGCCTTGTCCGTCAGGCTGGCGACGACCACCGCGGCCTCGCCGGCGACGCCGAAGATGGGCCACGCGAACCAGGGAATCATCGGCACCAGGTCCGGCATGACCGCGGTCGCCAGGATGGTCGCGCCGATCATCAACGCGCTCGGCAGATTGAAGAACGCGTTCTTGATCAGCGCCTTGCCCACCTGTTGTTCGATACGGTCGCGAATGGATTGCTCAGGCATCAGAAGTAGCTCGACAGAATCTTATACAGCTCACGGATCGTCTCGGTGTTGCCTTCGCGCACTTCCCCACCGCTCGCTTCAGCCAGCGTTTCGAGGATATTGTAGTCTGCATCGCGGCCATAGGCGATGCAGAAGATGAAGACGGGCAGCGTGTCGTTGCCCTGCCGGATTTCCTCGGCCAGTTCGCGCAGGCCGACGGCAGAGGCGTTCTCCCGCCCGTCGGTCATCGCCACGATCGCGTTGATGCGCTCGGGGTCGGCCTGCCGCTGCAGGCGCACGTAGGCTGCGCGCACCGCGTCCAGCAGGGCAGTGTTACCGTTCGCCTGCATGCTGTCCACCGTGGCGTTGAGCTCGACGCGGTTGTTGTCAAGCAGGTCCAGCTCGACGATGTTGGCGACTCCGGTGTTGAACTCCACCAGCCCCACGCGCTCCTGCCCGGTCGGAATCTGCAGGAGGAAGGTGCGCAAGGCTTCCTGCGCATTCGCCAGCTTCTCACCTTCCATCGAACCGGAGGTGTCCACGACGAGGATGACGTTGGTCTTGCGCTTCGTCAGCGCCCAGACGTTCTGCACGACCTGGACCACATCCGGTGCGGGCAGTTGCAGCGTCGTCTCCGGTTGGCGCGGGTCCACCCCGTTCGCCGCGGTGAGCGGTGATGCAGCGCCGTCCAGCGGGATGTTCAGGTCCGCCGGCCGGTAGCCCGCGGCCAGCACCGTGGCCTGGCTCTCCGACTGCGCGAGGAACTCGCGGAAGGCCTGGAAGGTGCGCCGCTGGTTCGCCGTCAGACTCGCGGACTCAATCAGCGCGAGCGGATGGTCGGCCCACAGCGTCCCTTCGGCGGGATAGATGGCGACCAACCGGGCCGGCGGCTGGCCGAACACGCCCATGTTGAAGGCGGCGACGAGTTGCTCGGACACCACGAAAGCATCCAACGTCTGGGGCCCGTCGCGCATCACCCGGTCGATGACGGCCAGCTCGGCCTCGCCGTAGAATTTCACCGTCTGCTCAATGGCCGTCACGAAGTCGATGGTCTTCTGATCCTGCACCATCTCGTTGGTCAGCCCGCGCTGCACGCCCGCGCCTGCATAGAACTCGGCCAGCGTCGCCAGCAGCCCGCTGGCATAAGCGGTGCTGGGATGGCTCCAGCGGAAATTCGCGTCCTGCTGTGCGCGCGTCTGCAACGTCTGCCAGCCGACCGCCTGCTCGGGCCAGCCCAGGGAACGCGCGACGTCCTCCCACGCGGCAATGACGATGGGGCTGATGGCGTAGCGCACGGATTCACCGGTCAGGCGCGGGGCAATCGTGCCCGGCTCCTGCCCGGCCGGATAGTTCTCCGCCCAACGGCGGTTGAGCTGGTCGAGCCACAGGGAGGAATCGGGGGTAAGCGCCTGGAAGGTCGGCTCCCCGGCCAGTGCCTGGTTGACCATCTCCTCCGGCGTCAGTTCTACCAGCCCGATCTCCATCGCCTGGCGGTCCGTGGTGCGCTGTCCCTCTGCGTTGAACGCGTCCACCAACTGGCGCATCAGCGCGGCCTTCTCCGGCGAGTAGGCGATGGTCAGGGCGGCGGTGCGCGGGTCAACGAAGGTCGTTGTGACGGCCTCCTGCTGTTGCGTCCGGCCGTTCAGCACCGCGGTGACCAGCATCCCCATGACGACGCAGACAACCAGGGCGAGCAGCGCGAAAAAGACGATAAACGTGGTAGCACGCTGTCCTGTCGGTTGGCGGGTCATTCCAAACTCCTTGCCGCTTGCTCTCCGGCGCTCTGGCGTCGGGAGCGCCGGCCTACTTGCCGACGTTCAGATCAAACCAACGCAACAGGGCCAGCAGCACATCGCGGCTGGGCGAGGCCATGCGCGTCGTGCGCGGGACCACCGCCTCGACGCCCTGGCTCTGCCACTGGCTGAACAGGGTATCGCCCTCGGTCACGCTGACCGCACTGTTCGCAGGACGAAGCCCCTGCTGGACGGCCAGCTTTTGCTGCTCTTCGCCCAACAGGTACTGCTGGAACTGCAGGGCTGCGTTCTTCTCGGCCGCGGTCGTCTCCGGTCCGACCCAGGTGCTGTAGGGGAAGTCGAACCAGGTCACGTACTTGGGATAGCGGATGACCAGCGGGTCGGCCCAACGGGTGCGGATGCCTTCCATGCTGTTGAGCAGATCACTCTCCAGTAGTTGCCCACCGTCGCCCGCAGAGTAGCCGAACAAAGCGAAGTCTTCCGCAGTGTACGCGCTCGCACCGCTGACATCTGTCAATGCGCCCATCAGCTCCTTGAGCCACTGCTGGAACTCTGGGTCGGTGACGTCCGCCACGGAGATGTTGGTCCGGTCGTAATACTCGCCCGCGGCCGCGATCATCGCGGCCAGCCCGCCGACGTTCCGCTGCGGATTGGGCACGACCAGCTTGAAGAAGCCCCAGCCCGGCTCGCCGCCCAGTTCCGGCCAGCCGCCCGCGGCAATGGCCGCGTCATGGATGGTCTGCCAGTTGATGTCGCCATACTTCTCGGTTAACACATCTGCGCGGCTCTGGTAGATGCCCCAGACGAACAGCGAGATGGCGACGGGACGAGCGCGATACTCGCCGTCGGTCAGGAAGACATCGCGGCCGATGCGTTCCTTATACGCGGCGTTCGCCAACTCCACGAGGTAGCGGCTGTCAGGAATCCAGACCGTCGGGAAGTTCGTCTGGAGGTTTTCCAGCTCGTCCGCGGAAAGCTCATCGCGCGTGCGGTTGCCGAGGCTGCCATACTCGTCGCGGTCGAACTTGCCGAGCGCGGTCAGGCCGTCCATCGCGATGACCTGCACCTCGACCGGCTGGCCGTCCTGCGTGAAGTCCGCCTCGTTGAAGGCTCGCGCGGCCTCCCGCACCCACGGCTCAACCGGCAGGGCAGTCAGCACGCGCACCTGGACCGGCCCGCGCTGCGTGGCGACGAGCGGGCCGGGACCAACGGCAGTTGCCGGCTCGTACTGCTGCCATGCCAGCACGCCGCCCACGCCCAGGAGTGCGAAGCCGATCACCAGGAAGAACACGGCCTGAGCCCGCCGCCCGCCGCGCGCGGCAAAGAGAATGATCGCGACGATGATGGCGATCACGCCACCGGCCAATGTACCAATCACAGGTGCCAGGGACATATGAACTCCTTACAGCCCCAAACGTGCCTTGCGTGCCTCTAACTGTGCTTCTAATTCTTTACGTTTGAGTACCTCGGGGGTTTCACCGTGGGCCAGCCCGCGCTGCTCCAGCATCGCGATCTGCGCCTCGGCCTCGGCCAGCCGGCCGCGGATGGCATCCACGACCCGCGCTACATCCGGGTCCCCGGTCCCGCTGAGGTCTTCGAGCGACTGCATGGCTTCCGCGGTGTGCTGCTTGGCTCGCGCCAGCCCGACCAGCCCCTCGACCTCGGGTTCAGAGCGCACCAGGGCTTCGATGCGCGCGTCGAGCTGGGCTTTCGCCTCGGTCAGCCGCGTGTACTCCCCTTCCAGATTCTCCAGCCGCTCGGACTGCCGCGCGGCCGCTAGACGGCTCTGGTTCAAGCGTTCCTGCGCGGCCAGGGCATCGCTCTCCAGGTTCTCGCGCAGAAGGCGGTCGACTTCCAGGTCCTGTTGGACGACGAGCGCCTGCTGCTCATCACTGCGCCGGCGCATCTGCGTGATTTCCGCGCGCACCTTGACCAACTGGTCTTCCAGTTGCTCCTGCATGCCCTGTAACTCGCGGATGTGGCCCTGGAAGATGGCCGGTTCGTTGCTCTTCAGCGCCCGGTCAACCAGGCGATTGAGGTCCGCGCTGATCAACGTCTGTACTTTTTCCAGAAAGGATGCCATACGCTCCTCCTAACCCGGTTTGTAGCAGGCGCAGGTGCGCCACGGGCACCCAAAGTGCCTACTACAAACGATGCCGTCTGTCCGGTTTGTAGTGGGCGCTTCAGCGCCACGGGCACTAAAGTGCCTACTACAAACGATGCCGCCTGTCCGGTTTGTAG
>CAZTMA010000053.1:0-26895 GCA_964614645.1 uncultured Anaerolineales bacterium | reverse complement strand
GCGCCACGGGCACTAAAGTGCCTACTACAAACGATGCCGCCTGTCCGGTTTGTAGTGGGCGCTTCAGCGCCACGGGCACCAAAGTGCCTACTACAAACGATGCCGCGTGTCCGGTTTGTAGCAGGCGCAGGTGCGCCACGGGCACTAAAGTGCCTACTACAAACGATGCCGCGTGTCCGGTTTGTAGTAGGTGCTTCGGCGCCACGGGCACTAAAGTGCCTACTACAAACGCGTCGTTTACCCCGCGCTGCCGCTGCGCTCCAGCCCAAGGCGGGACTTGCGGGCCGACAACTGCGCGTCGAGCTCGCCGCGATCCAGGATGTCGTCCATCTGCTTGTCGAGGCTGGCCGCGCGCATCTCGCTCTCGGCGGAGGCGCGATCCAGGCGCTGGCGGATCGAATCGGCAATGCGCGCCACGTCGGCGTCGCCCACGCCGGCCAGGTCGTCCAGCGACTTGATGGCCTTCGCGGTGATTTCCTTCGACTTCGCCAGTTCGAGCAGGGCCTGCAGTTCCTCGCGCTCCTGCTTGATCGTGGTCAGCTTGGCTTCCAGCTTGAGCCGCGCGTCCAGCAGCGACTGGTACTCGCGCTGCATCTGCTCGATCTGACCCGCATAGGTCTCGACCAGACGCTGCGTGGAGTTGTACTTGCTCTGCGCGGCGCGCGCCAGGTCCTCACGACCCTCGCGCAGGAACAGGTCGATGTTGCGATCCAGCTCGATGGACTTCGCCTGGAGTTCTTCATATTTCCGGCGGATAGTCTTGACGTTGCCGCCCACCGTGGCAGTCGCTTCGGTGAGATCGTCCAGGTTGTCCTCGACCTCGCGGATGTACTGGTTGATCACCGCTATCGAGTTCTGCTTAAGCGCCTGGTCAACCATCCAGTGCAGATTGGCCGAGACGAGCGTGTTAACTTTTTCGAGCAGAGAAGCCATGCGTGTCCTCCTGTAGCCTGATCGGATTGCAGAGTTTCAGATGCGAACATTATACCATTTGAGTGCTGCGGCGCTTGACAGTCGGCGGACGCCGGGCTGACAAACGGCTTGTCAATTGCTGATCCAAGAAGCTGTTTGAAAGGCTGAGGAGCGAGCGTCTTAGACGCGGAGCAGGCCCGGCGAAAGCATGCCCGTCCGCATTTGAGAGTGCGGACTCCTCTTTTCCACAGCTTCCAAGAGCTGCGTCACCCTTCGACCAGCTTGTAGCCCCGCCCGCGCACGGTGAACAGATACTTCGGGTTAGCGGGGTCCGGCTCAATCTTCTGGCGCAGGCGGCTGACGAGCTTTTCGATGCGCGCGTCGTCTACCTCACCGATATAGTCCTCGCCCCAGACGGCCTCCACCACTTCATACTTGGTGCAGATTTTGCCGATGCGCCCGTAGAGCAGCAGCAACAGCCGGTATTCCAGGTTGGTGAGCGTCGGCGCCTGCACATTATCCACCCACACCTCGCCGCTGTCCGGGTCGACGCGGATGCCCTGCTGCTTGGTCCGCCGGGTCACGTGCTGGCGCTGCACGAACTCCTCGAACGCGCGGCAGAACAGCCGCCGCTCGCTGCCGTTGACCCTGACGAGGTGCTTGGCAATCACCAGGTCGAGCTCGGGCAGCGGGGTCTCGGTCCCCTCACAGACCGCCAGCAGTGCAGCGTGCTCCTGGTCGGACAGGTTATTCCAGATTTTGCGGCACTCGGCCTGCAGGTTCAGATCCTGCGCCAGCATCTCGGACGCGCGGCGGTGAATGATCCACTCCTGCGACGCATCGCGCACCGGCTGTCCCGTCACCAGCCCCAGGATGCGGCAGGTCGTCTCGAGTAGCACCGGATGACCGCCACCCCAGCTCCGGATGAAGGTCATATCGCCATCGCTGAACGTGACCCCTTCCTCCAGGGCAAAGCGTTCGATGAACCGGCGGGTCTCATCCTCCTGCAACAGCGAGATGTAGAGGATCTGGTGGCTGAACAGCTCCGCGAACTCCAGGACGTCCGGGTCAGGCCGGATATGATTGAGCAGACGATTGGTGGCGGTGATGTAGGTCAGTTCGTCGGGGTGACGATCCTTCAGCGCACGCAAGTTCAGAAAAACGCGGCCATCGATGCCTGCCACCGGCTCGTCCACCTCGTCGAGAAGGAAGATGACACGCTGGGGCAGTTGTTCGCCTATGGCCGACATGGCCTGCGCAAAGCGGAGCGGAATCTCGAACGCGCTTGCCGGTGCGATGACACCCGTATAAGCCGTCTCAATCTGGCGCAGCAGGTCCGGGCTGATGCCGTGCTGGCGGATGACATCGACAGACATGCGCAACACCAGCTCGTAGAAGGCCTGGTCGCTCATTTCGAGCATCTGGTTGAAGTCGATGTAGATGAAAAGGTAGTTCGGGGCGTCCTCACCGAGGAAATGCGTCTGCACCTGCGGCTCGGCCAGCGCGCGCATCGTGGCTGACTTCCCCAGATTGGCCACCCCGACCACCGACGTACATGCCATACTGCGGACGCCGGCGAAGAGAGCCGCCAGATCGGACTGGCGGGGCAGGTAAATCCATTCGCGCTGTGTTGCAGGCATAGCCGTCCTTGCTGCGAGAACCTGATTGTTGCCGGCGCCCTTGCGCCGGCAACACCTTGCATGGTTCGTCTATCGTTTCCCGTTCCGCTTGCCGCCCGACCGGTTCTGGCCTGCGGGCGCCCCGCCACTCCGCGCATTGGCGGGGACCGGCTGGCGCGCCGCACCGCCATCCCCTGGCGTGACCGGCGCCACCTCTCGGCCGTGGTCCGTGCGCATGTGGCACTGCTTGTACTTCTTGCCGCTGCCACACCAGCACGGGTCATTGCGGCCCAGTTCGCCCTTCGCGCTGCGCACCGGCTGCGGCTGGCTCGTGCCACTGTCCGTGCGGTTAACCCGCATACGTTGAACAGGCAGCGTAGGTCGCGTGATGACCTGCGCATGATAGATCGAGTACACGAGGTCGCGCGACATGGAGGTGACGAACTCCTGATACATCTCGTGCGCCTCCTTCTTGTAGGCCACGAGCGGATCCTGCTGCGCGATGGCGCGCAGACCGATGCCCTCGCGCAACTCGTCCAGGTCAGTCAGATGCCGCACCCAGCGGTTATCCACCGCCCGCAGCATCATCAACCGTTCGAGCTGGCGCATCGTCTCCACGCCCATCACGCGCTCACGTTCATCATAGGCTGCCACCGACAGCTCGACGAGGTGGTCTGCCAGGTCCGGCGCATTCATGGCCCGCCAGACGTCCAGGTCCTCGCTATCCGGCAGCGGCATGATCTTCAAGATCTCGCTCGCCAACGCCTCCAGGTCCCACTCGCTGCGATCATCCTTCGTGAAGGCATCCACCAGGCTGCGCAACTCGTCCTCCACCATGCCGATGATGGTAGGACGCATGGTCGGCTCGCTCATAATCTGGCGGCGCTGGTTGTAGATGACCTCGCGCTGCTTGTTCACGACGTCGTCATACTCGAGGACGTGCTTGCGGATATCGAAGTTGTACCCCTCGACGCGTACCTGGGCGCTGGCAATGGCCTTGCTGACCATGCCGTGCTCGATGGGCACGTCTTCTTCCAGTCCCAGACGATCCATCACGCTCGCGACGCTCTGCCCGCCAAACCGCCGCATCAGGTCGTCTTCGAGCGAGATGTAGAAGCGCGATGAGCCGGGGTCGCCCTGGCGGCCCGCACGGCCGCGCAACTGGTTGTCGATGCGCCGCGCTTCGTGCCGCTCGGTGCCGATGACGTGCAGCCCGCCCGCGGCCAGCACCTTCTGGCGGTCCTGTTCCACTTCCGCCTTCGCCCGCGCCAGGGCCTCCTCCCAGAGGGGGTCATCCTCGCTCAGGCTGGCAAGGTCCACGTCCTCCTTGCGGAGGCGCTCGCGCGCCATGCCTTCGGAGTTGCCGCCCAACAGGATGTCGACGCCACGGCCGGCCATGTTCGTCGCAATCGTCACCATGCCCGACCGGCCCGCCTGCGCGATGATGCCGGCTTCCCGTTCATGCTGCTTCGCATTTAGCACGCTGTGAGGCACGCCTTTGCGCTTGAGCAGGTCGGCCAGCATCTCGGAGGTCTCGATGGCAACCGTGCCCACCAGCACAGGCTGGCCCTTTTCGTGGCAGGCCGCTATCTCATCCACGACGGCCTTGAACTTGGCCCGCTGGGTCTTGTACACCTGGTCGGGCAGGTCCTCGCGGACGACCGTCCGATGCGTCGGGATCGCCACCACGTCCAGGTTGTAAATCTTGCCGAATTCCTCCGCCTCGGTCAGCGCGGTGCCGGTCATGCCGGCGAGCTTCTCGTACATGCGGAAGTAGTTCTGGAAGGTGATGGTCGCCAGGGTCAGCGATTCCCGCTGGACCCGCACACCCTCCTTCGCTTCGATGGCCTGGTGCAGGCCCTCGGAGAAGCGCCGGCCGTACATGAGACGGCCCGTGAACTCGTCAACGATGATGACTTCGCCGTCCTTGACGATGTAGTCGCGGTCGAGATGATACAGGACGTGCGCGCGCAGCGCATTGTCCAGGTACGGCGTCATCTCGTAGTGCTCGGCATCGTACAGGCTCTGGCCTGCGCCCAACCCCACAATCTGTTCGACGCGCGCAATGCCCTCATCGGTCAGCGTGACGATGCGATCCTTTTCATCAATTTTGTAGTGGGTCTCAGGCCCAAGCCGGCGCACGACCTGTGCGAACTTGCCGTAGAGGTCGGACGATTCCTGCGCCTGGCCGGAGATGATGAGCGGCGTCCGGGCCTCGTCAATCAGGATGTTGTCCACCTCGTCCACGATGGCGAAATGCAGCTCGCGCTGGACACATTCGGCCAGTTCGCGCACCATGTTGTCGCGCAGATAGTCGAAGCCGAACTCGTTGTTCGTGCCGTAGGTAATGTCGGCATGGTACGCCTCGCGGCGGCTGACCGGGCGCAAGTTCAGGTAGCGGTCATCCGCGGCGGGATATTCCGGGTCGAACACGAACGAGCCGAGGTCCGGGTTGGCCGCTGCAGACTGGATGACGCCCACGCTGACGCCCAGCATCTGATAGATGGGGCCCATCCACTGCACGCCATACTTCGACAGGTAGTCGTTGGGGGTGACGAGATGCGCGCCCCGGCCGGTCAGCGCGTTGAGGTAGAGCGGCAGGGTGGCGACCAGGGTCTTGCCTTCACCGGTCTTCATCTCGGCGATCTTGCCCTGGTGCAACACCATGCCGCCGATAAGCTGCACGTCGAACGGGCGCATGCCGACCGTCCGTCGCGCCGCCTCGCGCACTGCGGCAAACGCGCGCGGGAGCACCTCGTCCATCGCGGCCGCCTCGGCCTGCCGCAGCTCCTTGCGCAGCCGCTCCACCTCCACCCGGAGCTGGATTTGCATCCCGCTGTCCGGCTCCTGGAGCCATGCGGTGCGCGCGTCCTCCAGCTCGTCGCGCAGCGTGCCGACGCGCGTCGCGATCGTCGCGCGGAACGCGCTGGTCTGCGCGGCCAATTCCTCATCGCTCATCCGCTCGAACTCCGGCTCCAGCGCGTTGATGCGTTCCACCATGGGCATCAGCCGCTTGGCCTCGCGTTCGCTCGGATCACCAAAGACTTTCTTTGCCAGATTCTTGAACATCTTGTAACACCTTCGTGCCGTTGGCGATCCGCCCTATGACGGGTCGCCCTCTTCGTGAAACAGCTCCCCGACCGACCGCCCCGAATGGATGCGGTTAATCACCTCTGCCAGGAGGGGCGCGACGGGAATCACCTTGACTTTGTGGCCGCAACGCCCGCATTGTTCCGGCGTCAGCTCCACAGTATCGGTTACGATGACCTCGCTCAACACGCTCTCGCGGATGCGATCGGGCGCGGGCTCCGAGAAAATCGCGTGCGTGGCACAGGCCACGACATTCAGTGCGCCTTCCATACGTGCGAAGTTCGCGGCCTTCGTCAGCGTGCCTGCCGTGTCGATTTCATCATCGACCAGGATGACATTCTTGCCGCGCACATCGCCGATCAGATTGAATATCTCAGTGCGGGCCCCATCCGACGTGCGGCGCTTCTCAATGACCGCAAGCGGCAGATTAAGCCGCTCCGCAAAGTTGCGCGAACGGCGCAGGGCGCCGATATCAGGCGACAGGACCACGGTGTTCGCCAGCGGCGTCGCCTTGAAGTAGTCCACGAACAGGTCCAGCGCAGGCAGCTCATCGCACGGGATAGAGAAAAAACCCTGGATCTGCTTGGCGTGCAAGTCCAGGGTCAGCAGCCGGTCTGCACCTGCCACGTCGATCAAATCTGCGACCAGGCGCGCCGTAATCGGCACGCGCGGCTGATCCTTCTTGTCCGTCCGGCCATACCCATAATAGGGCACGACCGCGGTGATGCGCCCGGCCGAGTCCCGGCGCAGCGTATCGATGAAGATGAGCAGCTCCATCAGGTGATCGTTGACGGGCGCTGACGTCGGCTGGATCAGGAACACATCTTTCGCGCGCACGCTCTGGTGCAGGCGCACGAAAGTGTTGCTGTTCGGAAAACGCTCGATATCCGCCAGACCCAACGGCACATGCAGACAGGAGGCAACCTCCTCGGCCAGCGGCCGGTTCGCGGTCCCCGAAAACACCATCATATCGCCGTACATCTTCACCGTCGTGCTATGACCATACATCTGCGGCTCCTTGGGCAGCATTGCCCTCTCAGGCAGGATTGATCACCTTCCGGTCGCCATACAGCCGGCGATAGTACTCTTTGAACTCGCCCGATTTGATCTTGCGCCACCACCATTCGTTCCCGACATACCAGCGCACCGTCTTGCGAATGGCCTCCTCGTGCGTGTGTCGCGGCTGCCAGCCAAGCGCACGCAGCTTGTCGACGTTCAGGCAGTAGCGGCGGTCATGGCCGGGCCGGTCCTCGACGTGCTGAATCAGGCTGTGCGGCTTGCCCAGCTCATCCAGCAGAATCTCGACCATCGCCAGGTTTTCCATCTCGCCGCCGGTGCCGACATTGTATATCTCACCGAGCGCGCCGCGGTGCAGCACGACGTCGATGCCCTCGCAGTGATCCAGCACATACTGATAGTCGCGGCGCTGCTTGCCATCACCGTACACAGGCAGCGGCAGATTGTCAATGGCATTGGTTACAAAGAGCGGAATCACTTTCTCGGGATACTGGTACGGCCCGATGTTGTTGGCCCCCCGCGTGATGGTGACGGGCAGGCCGTAGGTGACATGGTAGGCAATCGCCATCAGGTCGCCGCTGGTCTTGCTGGCTGCATACGGGCTGCGCGGGGCCACGGCATCGGTCTCCACCGAGCGGTGGTCGCCGTGGATGTGGCCGTACACCTCGTCCGTGCTGATCTGGTGATAACGTTCCAGCCCGAGCTGCCGCGCAGCTTCCAGCAGTACGTAGGTCCCGTAGACGTCCGTGCGGATGAAGGCATCCGGGTCCATGATGGACCTGTCCACATGAGTTTCGGCGGCGAAGTTGACGATGGTGTCGATGTCGTGCTTGCGCAGCGCGGCGGTGACAGCCTCGGCATCGCAGATGTCCGCCTGCACGAACGCGTAGCGCGGATCGTCGTCTACGCCCAGGAGGTTATCCGGGTTGCCCGCGTAGGTCAGTTTGTCATAGATCAGAATCCGATAGTCGGGATACTTCTCCAGCATGTAGCGCACGAAGTTCGCGCCGATGAAACCCGCCCCGCCCGTCACCATGATATTCTTCATTGCGTCGTCACCCCTCAAACGTAAAGGGCGGATTGTCCGCCAACCCGCCCCTGATTGCCGATTGAGCTGTATGGCTCAGCCCGCCGCGTATTTCCGCAGCGCGGCGTCCAGCGGCACATTCACGAGCACCGCGCCGACGATGCGTGCCCCGACCTGCTCCAGCAGTTGTCGGGCGCGCTGGGCCGCATCCCGCTTCGTCCGGCCCGCAGTCACCGTCAACAGCACGCCGTCCACCTGGCTCGCGAGCTCGCTTGCGTCGGTCGCGATGGCGACGGGCGGCGCATCCAGCAGGACCACATCCGCTTCCTTGCACAGCCGCGCCATCAAACGCCCCATTGCAGGCGAGGCCAGCAGGTCGGATGGCACTTCTACGGCTGGGCCGCTCGTGAGCAGGCGCAGTCCCGGCACGGATGTCTCTTTCAGCGGTAAAGGCGCGGCCTCGTCAGCCAGTGCCGTCGTCACGCCCTCGTCGTTTGCCGCGCCGAACACTGTGTGCTGGCGCGGGCGGCGCAGATTGCAGTCCGCCAGAACGACCTGCTTGCCGACGCGCGCATACGTGACGGCCAGGTTGGCAGCCACGCTGTCGTTGTCCTCTGAGGTATCAGCCGGGACAACCAGAATGGTGCGCAGGGGCAGCTCGCGCTCTGCGGAGAGATTCACGCGCAGGCGGCGATACGCTTCCGCGGCAGGCGAAGCAGGCTCTTTCAGAGTCACCAGGTTGAGTGTCATGTGCAGCGTCTCACTTCTTGCGGTCAGCCGCGGGGATCGCACCGAGGACCGGCAGGCCGAGCGTGCGCTCAACCTTGTCGGGGGTGGCAAGGATATCCGCCGACATCCACTCCAGCGCCAGCACGACGAGCGTGCCCAGCAGCGCGCCGAGCACGAAGCCGGCGATGGCGTTCATCTTCCAGTTGGGCCGGTAGAGCGGCGCATCGATCACGCTGTCCGTGATCTTGACCTCGATGCGGTTGTCCTTGTCGAGCGTGGTATAGTAGGCCACGCGCTCGTTGACGAACAGCTCGGCCGCGGTGAGCACGATCTTCGCGGCGACCTGCGGATCCTCGTCGATGGCATCGATGCGGATAGCGAAGTTGTCCGGCTCCGTGCTCACGGTCAGCTTCGAGAGCAAGTCGTAAGAGCTCATGTCCAGCCGCGCGGTCGAAATGACCTTGTTAGCCATATCGTGCGTGCTGATGATCATCACGAAGTTACGGAGCAGCTCTTTGGCGCTCGACCCGAGGCCCCAATCGGGCCGCGCCGGCACGGTGCTGACGCGCACCGTGGCGCGGTAGGTCTTGGTCTGCACCATTGCCAGCCCGGTGGCGAGCACCAGGGCGACCAGTGCGGTCGCGAGGATAATCCAGCCGCGCCGGCGGAGGATATCGAAGTAGGCGCGTAGCTCCATAAACACTCCGAAGTGGTAGGTGACACGGACCGTTGGCGGTCGCGCGCAAAGGCCATTCTACACCCGAACAGCCCGATTAACCAAACACTGCGCGCTCACACCATTCCACGCAGAAGACGCCCGCGTGCCTGATCCCGTTCCCGTGCGCTCCTCGGCTTGCATCGGTTGTATCTATCTTTCAATGCGGTAACTTGGCACTGACGGTTCTCTGAAGTACACTCCTTCCTACGCGCCCGGCCCACTGCCAGGCCCCGCACGTCCGACTTCCCCACAAGGAGCCCTTCATGCAGCACCTTCGCCGGTGGCAAGTCCTGAGCTTGTCGCTGACCCTGATTGCCCTCCTGATGACGATTCCCGCTGCGTACGCCGCGCCTGAGGGGCCGGCTGATGGCGGCGCAGCAGCGCGCTTCCGGGCCGAGGCCCCCGCAGGCGCAGAAATCACGCTCAAGCGCGCAACGGGCATGGTCAGTGCGCTGCGGCTGGACCGCGAGGCCGTGCTGGCGCTGCCCGGCGACACGGCGGAAGCCCGCGCTGGGGCCTTCCTGGCGCGGTACGGCGGGCTGTTCGGCGTCCGCGATGCCGGCGCGGAGCTGACGTTGCGCGAGCGGGCAGACGATCTGGCCGGAGGCATGCATCTTACCTACGCGCAGCGCTTCCGCGATGTGCCTGTCTTTGGCGGCGAGCTGCGCATACACTTTGACGACACGGGCCGGTTGTCCGCCGCAAACGGTACATTCGTGCCCGACATCGACGTGGCGGCCTCCGCGGCCATCGACTCTACTACGGCGGCGGAGACAGCCATTGCTGCCGTCGCCGCCGGCGCAACCCCGCCGGTCAAGGGCAGCCTGCTCGCAGTCCGGAACGAACTGGTCATCTACCGCATGGGACTGGTGCAGGGCATCCCGGGCACGAGCCATCTTGCATACCGGGTCGAGATCACAAACCGGGCCGATGTACGCGAGATGGTCTTCGTCGATGCACTGACCGGCACGCTGCTGGACCGGTTCCCGATGATGGACAGTACACTCTACCGCGAGCTCTACAGCCCAACGCTCTCGCCGGCCGATCTGAAGTGGCAGGAAGGGAACCCGTGGCCCACCGATGTCGAGTACCAGAACGTCTTGAATGGTGCGGGGGAAATCTACAATGTACTGGGCAGCCTGACGAATGGCGCCTGGCTGTCATACGACGGCCTGGACGCCGTCATGAAGAGCATTGCCAAATACGATCCGGGCGGGGGCTACTGCCCCAATGCCAGTTGGAATGGCGTCAACACACAGTTCTGCGATCAGGTCAGCGGCGACGACACGGTGGCACACGAGTGGGGCCATGCGTATACCGAATACACCCATAACCTGATTTACGCGTGGCAGCCCGGCGCGCTTAATGAATCCTATTCCGATATCTGGGGCGAGGTGGCCGACCTGCTGAACGCCCGCGGCAAGGACACGCCGGGCGGGCTGCGCAGCACGGACGGCTCGAAGTGCTCGAAGCTTGACACCACCGCCAAGCCAAACAACCTGAAGGTCGACAACACCTACCGCTGGGTTTCAGGCGAGGACGACCCAGCGTTTGGCGGCCCTATCCGCGATATGTGGCGGCCCGAATGCCACGGCGACCCTGGCCGGGTGCTCTCGACCAGCTACACCTGCAGCACCAGCGATGGCGGAGGCGTACACACTAACTCCGGCGTGCCCAACCACGCGTTTGCGTTGCTCGTGGACGGCGGCACGTACAACGGCCAGACCATCACGGGCATCGGACTGACGAAGGCGGCGCACATCTACTGGCACGCGCAGCGCTTCTACCAGGGCCCGACGACTGACTTTGCCGACCACGCGGATGCGCTCGCGGCATCCTGCACAGGGCTGACCGGTGCAGCGCTCTATGAGCTAAAGACCACCGGCCCGGCCACCTGGGGCGCAACGACGCCCGCCATTACGCCGTCCGACTGCGCCGAGCTGGACAAGGTCGCCCTGGCTGTCGAATTGCGCACTGCGCCGAGCTGCACCTTCGCGCCGATGTTCGACCCCAATACCCCCGCGCTGTGCACCGTCGCGGGCGAAGGCCCTCAGCACTGGCTGTTCCAGGATTTCGAGACCGGCATGACCGGCTGGACCACCGAGGAGACGCCGGTCAGCCCCGCCACCTGGGATAGCCGCCCGTGGCAGGTGATCACGAGTGCGCCGGACAACCGTCCGGGGGCGGTGGTATTTGGCCCCAATCCCGTGGTCGGTGATTGCAGCAATGATCTCGACAACGGCGTCACGTCGCTGCTCAGCCCCGTGATCAGCATTCCCGCGCATGCGACCGTGCCCGTGCGCCTGGCCTGGGACCACCTCGTCTCGATGGAAATCGACTACGACGGCGGCAACCTGAAGGCCAGCGTGAACGGCGGCACCTTCGCCCTGGTTCCGGCGTCCGCATTCACGTTCAACCCATACAACTCGTCGCTGGCAACCACCAACAACGATAACCCGATGGCAGGGGAGGTCGCGTGGACGGGCGGCGACGGCGGTGATGTGAGCAGTCAGTGGGGCCAGAGCCAGATTGACCTTTCGCGCATCGGCGCAGACCCGGGCGACACGGTGCAGTTCCGTTGGGACCTGGGCAGCGACGGCTGCAACGGGTGGGAGGGATGGTACGTGGATGATGTGCGCGTTTACTCATGCGCGCCGTGCGCCACGCCGGGCGCAGTCACCGGGCTGAGCATCACTGCGCCTGATGCATTCACCGTCGCACTCCAGTGGCCCGCTGTCACAGGCGCAACGCTGTACGAGGTCTGGACCGCGCAGAACGAGCCTTACTTCGACCCGACCGGCCTGGCATGTGACAACCCCGCACCGTATGGCTGCTCCCTCGCGCCTGCACCGGACTATCAGTCAGCCGACCTGGGCGATGCCGCAGTCAACCACACTTACGTCATCCGGGCGGCCAACGCGTGCGGGGCCGTATCGGGCAACTCGGCGTCCGTCGCAGAGTTCGAGTTTGAGCTGACGCCGGGCAGTTCTGCATCGCTCGCATACGACTGGAAGGGCATCGCCGACCCCGGCGAAGTGCCGGGCGCCAATGCCTCGAATGGATTCTGGGGCCTCAATCCGAGCTGGTACTATAACTGGGGCGCCGCCGGGCCGTGGAGCGACCCGGCCTATGTGCCGATGATCCACTGCACCGACGATGTGAATAACAGCATTTCCCCCCAGGCCGCGGCAGACCTGGCGCGCGACAATCCCGGTCGCGCCTGGCTCATCTTCAACGAACCTGACTTGAGCAACGATGGGGACAACTGCGGCACGGCGATCAACCAACGCTATCCAGATGAACACTATTTCGATGGGTCAAACTATGGGGGCTTGGGCGAATACATCGCCAAGCAGTACATCCGCTACCATGACGCCATCAAGGCCGCAGATCCTGCAGCGCAGCTCTTTGCATTCGGCAGCTTCCGGCTGCCCGGCGCATCGGACAGCACCGGAACCATTGCTCAGGAGGTCTGGAACACTTTCGCCAGTTACCTGGCGGCTCCCTCGGACGAGCCAGACCCGACACCACGGCCGCTGGACGGCATCGCGATTCATGCCTATCCCAATTACAGCGCCAACTGCAATTTGACGGATGCAGTCTGTTTGCAGGAGGCGCTGGTCAACACGCATGCCTATTTCCAGACCGCCAACCCATCTGTCACCGCAGGAAAACCTATCTGGATCACCGAAATAGGCAACCTGCAACCGGGCGGCACACCCCCCGGCTCGCAAGAAGGCCGGACAGCCGCGCAAGCCACAACCACGACCATGATTGTCGAGCCCCTGCTGGCATGGTTCACCGCCAATGCGGTCCCCGGAGGCAGCGCGCCTTACTATGATGGCCTGGCATGGTTTTCGACCCACGACTGCCGCACAAACCCGGATGCGTCAATCAAGGACTTCACAGCCAGCGACCTGCTCGACATCGGCCCGGTCGACTGTCCCCTGGTGCAGCAGCCCACGACGCAACAACTCACCGCGATCGGGCAGGCGTGGGCCGCGGCAGAATGCCCCGCGTGCGCGTGCCCGGGGCCGGGTTGTCCCTGATAACGATGCTCAACCAGGCGTAGGGACGTTGTGCCGGAGCTGCCCAGCCCGGTGGAGCGTCCCTACAGTAATAACGAGCCCCCATCCACAACGAGATTTGCGCCGGTAATCCAGGATGCCTCATCACCGGCCAGGAACAGCGCTGCCGCCGCGATATCCTCCGGCAGACCGAGCCGCTTCATCGGCAGCCGGTCTGCGGTCTGCTGGACAATCTCGTCAGGATTGGGGAATGCCCGCACGGAGTCCCACAGCAGCGGCGTATCCACCTGCCCGGGATGGATGGCGTTGATCCGGATGGTCGGGCCGTTGTCCAGCGCGGCCTGGCGTACGAGCTGAATCAGCGCGCCCTTCGACGCGCAGTAGGCCGCATGGTTGGGAAAGACTTTGTACCCGGCAATCGACCCGATGACCACCACGCTGCCGCGGCCGCGCCGCCGCAGCTCCGGGACGCCATAGTGGAGCAGGTAGAAGACCGCGCTGAGGTTCGTGACCAGCGTACGGTCCCACAGCTCAGGAGACGTGTCTGCGACCGCACCCAGGCCCAGGTCGCCCGCGCTCATGACGAGGATGTCCAGCCCGCCATATGCAGACAGGGCTTCCTCGACGAGCCGCCGGTTGGCCGCCGCGGTCGAGATGTCTCCGGCCACGAACCGGGCCGCCCCGCCCGCTGCGGCAATTTCACTGATTAGCGCTTCGCCTCGCGCCGCATCCCGCCCACTGGCGATGACCTGCGCGCCCTCCCGCGCAAAGCGCAGCGCGATGCCCCGGCCCATCCCGCTCGTAGCCCCGGTGATGATAGCAACCTTCCCGTCCAGTTGTCCCATCGCTGCTCTCCTTATGATGATGCATGCTCTTTGATGCCATCCCGCGCTATCATCGCGCACCTGGAGGCCTTTGCCCAACTGCACCTGGCCCCAAAGATGTAAGGGTTTATATTGACAACCCTGCGGCCTTCGTGCTATTCTCACCGCAGAACCGAGACTGATAGCAGCATTCGGACCTTTGTGAGCAGCCATGTCACCCATTCAGGGTCGCTGCTCAATCCACCAGCGCTCACCGTCGAGACATGCTACCCTTCCCTGGCTGTTCCGACGGGCTACCCTCAGAAGTTGCCGTAAAGGTCCGCCCCAGCAGCCTCGCTCTGAGAAATCGTTCTTGAGAGAGGAGTCCGCATTCTCAAATGCGGACGGGTCGCCCAGCGGACGGCCCGTTCCGCGTCTGAGGACGCTCCACTCCTCACCTTTTCAAACCGTCTCATAGAGATCTTTGTTGCCAGGTAAGCCGATCGTGAATAATATGAAGTGCTTTCGGGTGCAGGTTGCAACCCGCACAGGTCTGCGCGATGCCCGCGGTGATAGCCTGCAACGGCAGGCCGAGGCGCTTGGCGTCTCCGGGGTCGAGAGCATAGCCGTCAGCGACCTCTACTTCCTGGAGGGGACGCTGGCTGCCGCAGACGTTACGCGGCTGGCAGATCTCCTGCTCTGCGACCCCGTGGTCGAGCAAGCGACCGTGACGCTGCTTGACGGCTCAGGTGCAGACACCCCATCTCGCACCGACCATCAGATCGTCGAAGTCGTCCTGCATCCCGGAGTGACCGATAGCGTGGCCGAGAATCTGCTCGAAGGTGCACGCATGGCCGGGATTGATGGTCTGGCGCGCGCGGCCACGGGCCATCGTTATGAAATCACCGGCCGGCTGGCAGACGGCGCGCTGGCGCGGCTGAGCACCCTGCTTGCCAACCCCGTCATCCAGTCATACGCCTTCAACGGTGAAATCTCGCCCCCGTTCACGCTGCCGCAGCCGGCCGGCAACATCGTGGAGATCATCGCGCTGACCTCGGCCGATGGCGCGGGCCTCGAAGCCATCAGCCGGGCGCGGCGTCTGTCGCTGGACGTGGCCGAGATGCGCGCCATCCAGGACTATTACCGCCGCGAACGCCGGGAGCCGTCGGATGTCGAGCTCGAGATGCTGGCCCAGACCTGGTCGGAGCATTGCGTCCACAAGACCTTTCGTGCGCTGATCGATTACGAGGCCCGCACGGCGGATGGCGGCCAGGCCGCGGCCACACGCCGCATCGACTCGCTCCTGAAGACCTATATCCGCGCCGCGACCGAACAGGCTGCCAAACCCTGGGTGCTGTCGGCCTTCGTCGACAACGCGGGGATCATCGCGTTCGACGAGTACACCGACCTGGCCTTCAAGGTTGAGACCCACAACCATCCCTCTGCACTCGAACCGTTCGGCGGCGCGAATACCGGCGTCGGCGGCGTCGTGCGCGACGTCATCGGCGTCAGTGCGCGGCCCATTGCCAACACCGACGTGCTGTGCTTCGGCCCGGCCGACCTGCCCTTTGAGGAACTGCCGGCCGGCGTCCTGCATCCGCGGCGCATCGCCGACGGCGTGACTGCCGGGGTGGAGGATTACGGCAACAAGATGGGCATCCCCACCGTCAACGGTGCGATCCTCTATGACCCCGGCTACACGGCCAACCCGCTGGTCTTCTGCGGCTGCCTGGGCATCCTCCCGCACGGTTCGCACCGCTCGTCGCCCCAGGCGGGAGACCTCGTGGTCGTCATCGGCGGCCGCACGGGCCGCGACGGACTGCGCGGGGCCACCTTCTCCTCGATGGAGATGACCCACGAGACCGGCCACATCGCGGGCAGCGCGGTGCAGATCGGCCATCCCATCCACGAGAAACAGGCGCTGGAGGCCGTGCTCCTGGCACGCGACGAGGGCCTGTACACCGCGATCACCGACTGCGGTGCAGGCGGGCTGTCCTCTGCAGTCGGTGAAATGGCCGCGGAGCTGGGCGCGGAGATAGATCTGGAGCGCGTGCCGCTCAAGTACAGCGGGTTGGAGCCGTGGGAGATCTGGCTCAGCGAGGCCCAGGAGCGCATGGTATTGGCCGTGCCGTCCGCGCACTGGCCGCGGCTGCAGGCCATCTGCACGGGGCTGGACATAGAGGCCACGGCGCTCGGAACGTTCACCGGCGACGGGCAGATTACCCTGCGCTGCAGCGAACGCATCGTCGGCCGGCTGGACGCGCATTTCCTTCACCACGGCATCCCGCGGCGCCACCTGCGGGCCGTCTGGGCCCCGCCTGCGGCCAGCGAGCCGTTCCCGGCCGCGCTCCCGTCTGACTCCAACGGCGACCTCACGGCCGCGCTCCTGGCGCTGCTCGCCAGCCCGGATATCCGCAGCAAGGAGGATGTCGTCCGCCGCTACGATCACGAAGTGCAGGGCGCGGGCGTGGGCAAGCCGTTCAGCGGTACTGCCAACGCAGGCCCGGCAGACGCGGCCGTCCTGGACCTCCGCTTCGCCGCGGCACGGATCGGTCGCGAGCAACCTGAAACCTCAAACCTGCAACCTGCAACCATTAATCGTGGCGTCGCTGTATCCGCGGGCATCAACCCGGCGTACGGCGCGCTCGACCCCTATGCGATGGCCTGGGCCGCGGTGGACGAGGCGCTGCGCAACTGCGTCGCCGCCGGCGCGGACCCCGACCAGGTCGCCCTGCTCGACAATTTCTGCTGGGGCAACCCGAACCTGCCGGATCGTCTGGGCGGACTGGTCCGCTGCGCGGAGGGCTGTTACGACGCGGCGGTGGCGTACGGCGCGCCTTTCATCTCCGGCAAGGACAGCCTGAACAACGAGTACACCGGTGCCGATGGCCGCAAGCACGCCATCCCCGGCACGCTGCTCATCTCCGCCATCGGCATCGTGCCGGATACGGCGCACACGGTGACATCTGATCTGAAGGCGGCGGGCAATCGCCTCTACGTGCTCGGCCTGACGCGCAATGAGTTGGGCGCTTCCGCCTATTACCGTCTCCACGGGCTGCTCGGAGCCAACGTACCGCAGCCGCCAGACCGGGGCCTTGACCTGCTGCGCGGCCTGCACCGGGCGAGTGCCGCGGGGCTGGTGCAAGCCTGTCACGACTGCTCGGAAGGGGGTCTGGCCGTGGCCGCGGCTGAAATGAGCCTGGCAGGTGGGCTGGGGCTGACGCTGGACCTGCGCCGCATCCCTCAGGCGCCGGAGGCGAATCGGGACGCGACGCTGGCCTTCAGTGAATCGTTGGGCCGGTTCCTCGTCGAGGTGCGGCCGGAAGATACGGATGCGTTCGAAACCAGCCTCGCGGGACTGCCCTGCGCACACGCAGGAGAGGTGCAGGCAAATGATCGCTGCATGCTGCTCGGGCTGAGCGGCCAGCCCGTAGTGGACTCGGCCCTGTCCGCGCTCGAACACGCCTGGCGAGGACATATCTCATGAGCCCACGACCACCTATTCTGATTCTGCACGCCACGGGCACGAACCGCGACCGCGAGGCAGCCTGGGCCTGCGAACTGGCCGGTGGCGCCGCCGAAATCGTTCACATCAACCGGCTGACCGCGGGCGAGGTGCGCCTGTCCGATTACCGGATGCTCGTCTTGCCCGGCGGCTTCTCGTACGGCGACGACCTGGGGGCCGGCAAGCTGTGGGCCGTCGCGCTGCGCTACCGGCTGGCCGAGCCCTTGGCCGCCTTCATCGCCGCGGGCCGGCCGGTGCTGGGCATCTGCAACGGGTTCCAGGCGCTCGTCAAGGCGGGCCTGCTGCCCGGCGGAGGGAATGGCGCGCCTGCAGCCGCGCGGCAGACCGTCACGCTCACCCGCAATGATTCGGCCCGCTTCGAGTGCCGCTGGGTCTACCTCCAGCCGCAGGCCACCAGCCCCTGCGTGTTCACGTGCGGCCTGGAAGAACCTATCCATTGTCCCGTCGCGCACGGCGAAGGCAAGCTCGTGCCCGCGGATGCGACGACACTGGCGGAACTGGAGGCAGGCGGATTGGTGGCCTTGCGCTACACCCGGCCGGACGGCCAACGCCAGCCCGATCAACCCGCCGGATATCCTTGGAACCCGAACGGCTCGGCCGGCGACATCGCGGGCATCTGCAACGCGGCGGGCACGGTGCTCGGACTGATGCCCCATCCTGAAAATCACATCATCGAGGAGCAAGGGCCGCGGTTCCGCCGCGGCGAGCGCGACAAGCTCGGCCTGGCCCTGTTCCGTAACGGCATCCGCTACGCGGCAGCACTGTAGGGTGAAGGTTGCAGGTTGGCAAGTAGAAAGTTACACCTCTATCTACCCAACCACAAACCTGCGACGTTCAACTTGCTAACCTGTAACCGACTAAAAGGGGAGCTTGCCCATGACCACTCACCTGCAACCCTCCGTTGATCGTGCGACCATTGCCGCCGCGCTGCCTCATGCGCTCCTGCGCGTGGATCTCCCTGAACTGGGGCCGCGCCTCGAGGGCAAGGTGCGGGACATCTATGTGCTGGGCGGGCGGCGCGTCCTGGTGACTACCGACCGCGTGTCCGCGTTCGACCGCGTGCTCGGCGCGGTGCCCTACAAGGGCCAGGTGCTGAACCAGTTGAGCGCCTGGTGGTTCGAGCAGACGCGTGAGACGGTGCGCAATCACGTCCTCGCAGTGCCCGATCCCAATGTGACCATTGCCAGCGAGGCACAGCCCCTACCGGTGGAGGTCATCGTACGCGGCTACATCACCGGCGTCACCTCCACCTCGCTGTGGACGCTTTACGAGCAGGGCGTCGAGCGGCCCTACGGATTGGACCTGCCGCCGGGCCTGCAGAAGAACGACCCCCTGCCGGAGCCGGTCATCACACCCACGACGAAGGCCACCGGCGGCGCACACGACGAACGGCTGACCTCGGCAGAGGTCGTCGAGCGCGGGCTGGTCGAACCTGGCTTGTGGGCAGAGATCCAGCGTGCCGCGCTCGCCATCTTCCGCCGCGGGCAGGAGGTCGCCCGAGCCGCGGGGCTGATCCTGGTTGACACGAAGTACGAGTTCGGCCTCATCGATGGGCAGCCCGCGCTGATCGACGAGGTCCACACGCCCGATTCAAGCCGCTATTGGGTGGCGGAGAGCTACGAGGCGGTGCGCGGGACCGGCACAGAGCCGGAGAACTTCGACAAGGAGTTTCTGCGGCTATGGTACGTGCGCCAGGGCTATCGCGGAGACGGGCAGCCGCCTGCGCTGCCGGCAGAAGTGGCAATCCAGATGGCAGAGCGTTACATCGCCATCTACGAACGGCTGACAGGCAGGACCTTCCAGCCTGGCGAACAGCCGGCCGCGACGCGCATCGAGCAGGCCCTTGCGGCCTACGGAGGTTGACATGGCACTCATACCCATCATCATGGGCTCGCGTGCGGACATGGCCCACGCGGAGGCCATCGCCGCAGCGCTGGAGAAGCTGGGCCTGGCTGCCGAACTGCGGGTGGCGTCGGCGCACAAGGCCGCGCGCTACCTGCTCGACCTGCTGGCCGCATACGAGGCCGACCCGCAGCCCAAGGTCTACATCACCATCGCGGGCCGCTCCAATGCACTCAGCGGCCTGGTCGACGCCAACGTGAGCGCGCCGGTCATTGCCTGCCCGCCCTATTCCGAGCGGTTCGGCGGGGCCGACTTGTTCTCGTCCCTGCGCATGCCGTCGGGCGTCGCGCCCGCAGTGGTGCTCGAACCCGGCGGCGCGGCCCTGCTGGCCGCCAAGATTCTGGCGCTGGCCGACCCGGAATTGCGCGGGCGCATCACCGAAGCGCAACGGGCCGCGGCAGACCAGCTCATCTCGGATGACAGAGCGATCCGGCGGCCCGCCGATTGAGGTAACACGACTGATGACACAACGGCTCTCCACCGCCGCCACAAACCCGACACATGTGGACGATGACCACCCGCACGAAGCGTGCGGCGTGTTCGGCATTCACGCGCAGGACGCGGATGTGGCGCGCATCGCCTTCTTCGCGCTGTACGCACTCCAACATCGCGGCCAGGAGAGCGCGGGCATCGCGACCAGCGACGGCCACGCAGCCTACATGCACAAGGACATGGGCCTGGTGGCGCAGGTCTTCCACGAGGATAACCTGCGCCCGCTGCAGGGCCATCTGGCGATCGGCCACACGCGCTATTCGACCACGGGCTCTTCGCACATCCGCAATGCTCAGCCGCACCTCATCGAGACCATGCACGGGCCCTTGGGCGTCGGCCACAACGGCAACCTGACCAATGCGCTCACGCTGCGCCGCCAACTCCTCGAGCGGGGCGTCGGGCTGAGTTCGACGAGCGACAGCGAGGTCATCACCCAGATGCTCGCCGCGCCGCCGCCCGGCGGTGAGCTGGCGGGGCCGGACTGGGTGGGCCGCATCGCCGCGTTCATGGCTGAGGCCGAAGGCGCATATGCGCTCGTCATCCTCACCCGCGATGCCGTCTACGCAGTGCGTGATCCCTGGGGCCTCCGGCCGCTGTGTCTCGGAGAACTGTCCAACAACGGCCATCCCGGCTACGTGGTCGCTTCGGAGTCGTGCGCCCTGGCCACAATTGGGGCGCGCTACCTGCGCGAGATCCAGCCCGGTGAGATCGTACGCCTGGACGGCTCGGGTCTGCACTCGGTACAGGGGCGCGCGCCCGCCGAGCACCAATCGTTGTGCGTGTTCGAATACGTCTACTTTGCGCGGCCCGACACCGTGCTCGAAGGGCAGACCGTCCACCGCGTGCGCCAGCGCCTGGGCGAAGAACTAGCGCGCGAGGCACCCGTCGAGGCGGATGTCGTCATCGGTGTGCCTGATTCGGCTACGCCGGCCGCCATCGGCTATGCGCAGGTTTCAGGCATCCCCTTCAGCGAGGGGCTGACCAAGAATCGTTACATCGGCCGCACCTTCATCCAGCCCGACGACCGCATCCGCCGCGTGGGCGTCCACCTCAAGTACAACCAGCTGACCGCTAACCTGGCGGGCAAGCGCGTGGTGCTGATCGACGACTCCATCGTGCGCGGCAACACCATCAGCCCGATCCTCGCCCTGTTGCGCGAGGGCGGGACAACCGAGGTCCACGTGCGCGTCTCGTCCCCACCCATCCAGCATCCTTGCTTCATGGGCATCGACATGGCAACCCACGAGGAACTCATCGCGCACAGCCTCTCGCTGGAAGAAATCCGCGCCCACATCGGCGCAGACAGCCTGGCCTACCTGTCGCACGCCGGCATGCTGCGCGCGGTCGAAGCCGCGCCGGGAGCTCACGGCGGCCACTGCAGCGCATGCTTCACCGGCCAATATCCCATCCGGCTCGAAGAGTGGTGGACGCTGCGGAGCCAGGAAAAGCTGGCCTTCGAGCAGATGTGGGGAGCCTGACATGCGCGTGCTGATCATCGGCGGCGGCGGCCGCGAACATGCGGTGGCCTGGAAGCTGGCGCAATCCCCCCAGGTGCAAAGCATCTACGTTGCCCCTGGCAACGGCGGCACAGGCACCGGCAGCATCCTCAACCTGCCACTTTCCAACTTGCAACCCGCCACCCTCGCCGCCTTCGCGTCCACTGAAAACATAGACCTGACCGTCGTCGGACCCGAAGCGCCCCTGGCAGAAGGCATCGTGGACATCTGCCAGGCGGCTGGCCTTCCCTGCTTCGGCCCAACGCAAGCTGCTGCCCGCCTGGAAAGCTCGAAAGCCTACGCCAAAGACTTCATGGCCCGCCACCGCATGCCGACCGCCGCCTATGCGATCTTCGATAACTATGATCGCGCCCTTGCGCACCTGCGCACGGTGGACTACCCGGTCGTCATCAAAGCATCCGGGCTGGCCGCGGGCAAGGGCGTCATCGTGCCGGCGGACAGGCGGGAAGCGGAGGCTGCGCTGCACAGCATCATGGTCGAGCGCGCCTTCGGCGCGGCAGGCGACGAACTCATCATCGAGGAGCGACTGGAAGGCCCGGAGCTGTCGGTGTTGGCCTTCAGTGACGGAGCACACACCGCGCTGATGCCTGCGGCGCAGGACCACAAGCGGGCCTACGATGGCGACCGCGGGCCCAACACCGGCGGCATGGGGGCCTACGCGCCTGCGCCGCTGGCGACGCCGGAGCTATTGGCCGAGGTGCAGCGGACAGTCTTACAGCCAACGCTGGACGGCATGCAAGCCGCAGGCACGCCCTACGCCGGCGTCCTCTATGCCGGGCTGATGCTCACGCGGGCGGGGCTGCGCGTGCTCGAGTTCAACTGCCGCTTCGGTGACCCCGAGACCCAGGTCATCCTCCCCCTGCTGGCGAGCGACCTGGCAGACACGCTGCTGGCCTGCGTCGAGGGGCGGCTGGCCGCGGCCATGCCACGCTGGCAAAAGGGCAGTGCGGCCACGGTCGTGGCTGCGAGCGGGGGCTATCCGGGCAGCTACACCACGGGCCATCCGATCCACGGCGTCGAGCAGGCCGGGGCGCTGCCGGAGACGGTCGTATTCCAGGCGGGCACGCGGCGGTCAGAAGATGGGCAATTGCTCACCGACGGCGGGCGGGTGCTGGCCGTGACCGGCGTGGGCGCTGACCTGCAGCAAGCGTTGACACGCGCATACGCGGGCATCGAGCGCATCCACTTCGAGGGGATGCATTACCGCCGCGATATTGGAAGCAAGGTGCAGTGATGGCCGGGACGCAGCCAATGACCTATCGGGATGCGGGCGTGGACATCGCCGCGGGCACGCGCGCAGTGGAACTGATGAAAGATGCGGTGAAGGGCACCTACGGCCCCGAGGTGCTGCTGGGGATCGGCGCGTTCGGCGGGCTGTTCGATGCGACCGCGCTGAAGGGCATGGCCGCGCCCGTGCTGGTGGCCTCGACCGACGGCGTGGGCACGAAGATCAAGATTGCCAGCGCACTGGGCCGCTTCGACACGATCGGGCACGACATCGTCAACCACTGCATCAACGATATCCTCGTGCAGGGCGCGCGGCCCCTGTTCTTCCTCGACTACATCGCGGCGGGGCGACTCGACCCGGTCATGGTTGCGGCGGTAGTCTCGGGGTGCGCGGCAGCCTGCCGGGCTGCGGGCGCGGCGCTGCTCGGGGGGGAGACGGCCGAGATGCCTGGCGTTTATGCGAAGGGGGAGTTCGATCTCGCAGGGACCATCGTCGGCGTCGTGGACCGCGCCGCCATCGTAGATGGGTCGGCAATCCGGGCCGGAGACGCGATCATTGGGCTGGGTTCGAGCGGGCTGCACACCAACGGCTTCTCGCTGGCGCGACGCGTGCTGGCGGGCCATGACCTGCAGGCAGAGGTACCCGAGCTGGGACGCTCCCTGGGCGACGCGCTGCTGGAGCCGCACCGGTCATACCTGACCGCGGTCAACATTCTGCAGGCGGCCGGCATACACATCCGGGGCATGGCCCACATCACCGGCGGCGGGCTGATCGACAACCCGCCGCGCATCTTCCCGGCCAGGCTGGCCGCACGGCTGCACCGCGGCAGGTGGCCCGTGCCGCCCATCTTCGACCTCATTCAGCGAAGCGGCCAAATTGAGGATGCTGAGATGGCGCACGTCTTCAACCTTGGCCTGGGCATGCTGCTCATCATCCCGCGCGAGCGGGCCGTCCGCGCACTCGCGTGCATCGCGCACGATGCCCAGGGCGAGGGCGCATGGGTCGTCGGTGAGATGGTCGAGCGCGGCGCTGGCCCGGCCGTGGAAATTATGGAGTAAGTTGCATGACCGAACCCGCGCGCCTCGTCGTGCTCATCTCCGGCAACGGCTCCAATCTGCAGGCCATCATCGACGCGGTCCAGGCGGGCAGTCTCCCCGCGCAGGTTGCACTGGTAATATCCAACCGCCGGGAAGCCTACGGCCTGGAGCGCGCGGCGCAGGCCGGCATCCCGACGCTCTACTTTCCGCTGCAGCCTTACCGTGACGCTGGGCGCACGCGTCAGGAGTACGACGCGGATCTGGCCGGCCAGGTCGCTGCGTGCCAGCCGGCGCTCGTGGTGCTCGCCGGCTGGATGCACGTGGTGAGTCCCGCCTTTCTCGAGTGCTTTCCCGGACGCGTGTTAAACCTGCATCCCGCGCTGCCCGGCCAGTTTGCGGGCACACACGCCATCGAGCGCGCGCTGGACGCGTACCGGCGGGGACAAATCACCCACACGGGCGTCATGGTCCACCGGGTCGTGCCGGAGGTGGACGCCGGGCCAGTCGTCGCGACCGTCGAGGTCCCGATCGTCGCGGACGACACACCGGACGCCCTCACCGCACGCGTCCATGCCGCGGAGCACGCTTTGCTTGTCGCCGCCATCCGGCAGGAGCTGAGGATTACCGATCAGTCCTTGGAGCGTTGAACGGCTCCAAGATGTGTGGCGTGACCAAGTGGTCAAGACAGCCTGGTTGCAGCTTTGCCACGAGTGGCACGGCTGGGCCAGGCGTGGGGAGCGTTGCAATTTGCAACGTTGCAACAGTTTTTCGGACGGTTGCCGTATCGCCGGTGCGGGCAGACGTGAGAGTTGCCCAGCCTGGTGGGCGCGACGACCCCCTCGCATCCAGGCCGGCTGCAGTATAGCACACTTGTTCTGATGTTGTCAATACGCGAAAAGCGCGTGTTTTGCTTTATCCGAAAGCCTGACGCTCACGACGCGATCGCCTCCACAACTCTCCTCACCAGGCCGGGCCCCGCATAAATCAGCCCGGTATAGAGCTGGACGAGCGTAGCGCCCATGTCCAGTTTCTCCAGTGCATCCTCGGGCCGCAGGATGCCGCCCGATGCCACAACCGGCAGCCGGCCATCCAGCAGGTTCACCGTCCGGCGCACGAGGTCCGTGTTGCGCGCACACAGCGGGCGTCCGCTGAGCCCGCCCGCCTGCGGGGCCAGGGGCGAGGTCACACCGTCCCGCGCCACGGTCGTGTTGGAGATGATAACCCCATCCATCCCCGCCGCGCAGATGGCGGAGAGGGCCTCCGCCAGCGCGGCCTCGTCCAGATCGGGCGCCAGCTTGACGAGCACCGGGACGGGCCGGCCCAACTGCTGCACCTGGGCATCCCGCTCGCGTCCGACCGCGGCCAACAGGTCCTCCAGCGCGGCGCCTGCCTGCAGCGTGTGCAGGCCCGGTGTGTTAGGCGAACTCACGTTCACGGCCAGGTAACCTGCCAGCGGAGCGAACTGCCGCACGAGCCCCGCGTACTCGGCGGCCGCGATTTCCAGCGGCGTGTCCTTGTTCTTCCCGATATTGACGCCGATGACCGGCGTTGCGCCGATGACCGGCGCGTGGGGATCGCGGCTCCGGGCCGCGCTGCTCAACCGGCGTGCGAGCGCCTCTGCGCCCCGGCCGGGGAAGCCCATCCGGTTGATCACCGCCTCGTCCTCGACCAGCCGGAAGACCCGCGGCCGCGGGTTACCGGGCTGGGGCCGCGGGGTCACGGTGCCCAGCTCCAGATGGCCGAAGGGCAGCGCGGCTAACCCGCGCCAAGCCAGACCGTCCTTATCGTACCCGGCTGCCAATCCGACGGCATTGGGGAATGTCAGCCCGAACGCGTGCACCGGCTGGGGTGCGCACCCCGGCCGGAATGCCGCACGCAGCACGGCCCGCACCGGCGGCAGGCCCCCTGCCAACCGCAGCAGCGTCACGGTCAACCCGTGCGCGGTCTCCGGCGGCAGGCGGAAGATCAGCGGGCGCAGCGCACGATACATCTTATTCGCCTCTGCCCACATTTTCCTGAGCCACAAACGCGCGGGCGGCTGCGATCTGTTCCGCAGGCACCGCACCGTTCGCTTCCCAGTAGTCCAGCAGCTCAGACAGACGCGTCACCGCGTGGAGCCGGTAGCCCGCCTCAGACAGCGCGCCGGCTGCGCCGGATTCCCGGTCGATAAGCACGACGACATCCTCCACGACCAGGCCCGCTCCGGTAAGCTTGTCGATCGCCTCAAACTTGCTGCCGCCGGTGGTCGCCAGGTCATCGATCACGACGACGCGCTCGCCCGGCTGGTACACGCCCTCGATGGCCGCGCCCGTCCCGTAGCCCTTGACCTCGCGGCGGGGATAGACCATCGGCCAGCCGCCCGCGAGGCTCACAGCCGTGCCGATCGGCAGCGCGGCATACGGCAAGGCCGCAAGGCGGTCGAAGGTCAGCTGCCGGAGGATGGGCAGGTACGCCCTGCTCACGCCGGCCAGCAGCGCCGGATGCGAGACCAGCTGGCGCAGGTCCAGGTAGATGGGCGACTGCAGCCCCGACTTGAGCGTGAACTGGCCGAATTTCACACAGCCGGCCGCGAGCAAGCCGTCAGCCAGCCAGGCTGGCACCGCCCCGCTCGTGCTTTCTTGTTCTGTTTGGTTTTGTGTCTCTCCCTCGATGACCGCGCGAATCTCGTCGCGGAGCGCCTCCGCCGCTTCGCGGGGCGACTTCGCCCGCGCAACTGCCCGGCTGACCGGAATCAACATGCCCAGGCCGTCTGCCCGCAGGCCGGCGCGCAGCGCAGCGCGCAGGTCGCCGCCCTGCGCGCCCACGCCGGGGGCGAGGAACCAGAGGTCGGGCGCAGCCGCCCGGACTCGCGCCAGCGCATCGGGATGGGTCGCGCCGACCACCAGCGCAACATTGTTGTTCTGATTCCATGTCTGGGCCATCGCTGCCACGCGCTCATACACCATCTCCCCGCCCACCAGCCGCAGATCCTGCAGGTCGCCCGCGCCAGGATTGGACGTCTTACACAGCAGGAAGACCCCGCGCGCGGGGTCACGCACGAAGGGCTCCAGGCTGTCACGGCCGAGGTACGGATTCAGCGTAATGGCGGTCGCGCCAAGCTGCTCGAACGCGGACCGGGCATACGCTTCCGCGGTGGAGGCGATGTCCCCGCGCTTCGCGTCCAGGATGACCGGGATGCCGGCAGGGACCGCGGCAATGACCTCCGCCAGCGCGGCCCAGCCTGCCGGACCGTACGCTTCGAAGAAGGCGG
>CAZTMA010000052.1:0-31468 GCA_964614645.1 uncultured Anaerolineales bacterium | reverse complement strand
GGAGGTTTTGTAATGGCTCCGGCTGGTACATCCCGGCCCGGATGCCGACCTCGCCCGACAGCCCCGGGGGCAGCGGCACGCGATGGCGGTCTGCGATGACCTCGCCGCCGCGCCAGCGCGTCGTCGGCGTGAAGCCGCCGACCGGGTCGCCGTCGTGCTGGCCGATGACCTGTCCATCTCCACCGATCGCATGGACGAAGACCTTGTAGTTCGTCCCGACCTCGCGCAGCGCATACCAGTAGAGCGTCACGTCGAGCGCATCCTGCACTACTGCAACGTCATACCCGACCAGCAGGGCCACATTTCCGACGACCGTCTGAGCGGGCTGCGGCGTCCAGCTTCGCCGGCCCACGCCCCATCCGTTCAATGCCAGCACGAGCGCGCAGATAACCAGCGCGGCCGCAGCATATCGAACACGCCGACTCACCGGCTGTACCGCCAAAGCCAACCCAGCCCACGCGAGCGCCGCCAGTCCCCCGAGCACTCCGGCGATTGTCCAGGAGCGCGACGGACCGAAACGTAACGCGACACTTTGGCTGCCTGCAGGCACGTCTATGCTCACCAGCCCCAATTCGCCCGTCGAATAGGTTGTGACCTCAACTCCGTTGAGCCAGGCCCGCCACATCGGCAGGTGGAACTGGTGCAGGCGGAGCGCCACCGGCTGGCCAGTCTCAAGGGCCAGCGCGAGGCTATCGTAGCCGGCCCGCTCGATGATCACCACGGGCCGCTCTGCCGGGGCAGGCGTGTCGGTGGCCCCCTCTCGCGGACGCCCGAGCGCCCACCGTTGTTCCGTGACGGTTAGCGGCAGGAACTCGCCCGTCCATGTCGCGCCCACCTGGCCCGCTGCGGCGTCCTCCTGCCACATGCGGTCGGGGGTCGCGGCGTCTGCCGCGGTGAAGGGGACGGGCTCGAGCGGCAGGTGCGGCAGCGGCTGCACGAGCAATACAAGGGCCAACAGTGCCAGCAGCACGACAGCAGGGAGGGCGCCCTGAGCGGGGGAACGGCCTAACGCTGTTGATGAGCTATGACCAGTCGAAGGATGCGACCCCAGCCACAATCCATCCTTCGACTGCGCAGCGCGAGCGCCACCTTCGGTGGCAACTGCTGCACTGCTCCGTTCAGGATGCTCCTGCTCGGTGGTGGACGGTGCGACTCCCATCCGCTCAGGATGCTTCATCGTGGCTAGCGAGCCATCCACCAGCTCCGGCAGCGCGGCGGCGACGGGGATCAGCCCCAGCGCCGCGAGCACCATGAACCGCCACGGGTACTGCAGGCTGCCCAGGAGCGGCGTCAACGGTTCCCAGATGGGCAGGCTCGCGGCGGAGGTCATCAGTGCGGACACGGCGACCAGCAACAGCCCGAAGCCCGTGATTGGTCGGGCGGTCAGCCGCCGCCCGCGCCAGAGGCAGAGGGCCAGTACAAGCAGAACGAGTACCACTACAGCCCAGCTCAGTGGAAAGTCGGCCCGCAGCACGTCCGGCGAGACGACGGGCGACCGCTCGCGATAGCGGTAGAACAGCGCGGCCTGCACGAGCTGGCCCAAGGGCGCGAGGTGCGCCTTGTACCCGCCGGACGGGCCGAGCGCCAGCCCCACAAATGGGCTCTCTGCGAAGTAGGGCAGCCACAGAGGTGCGCTCAGGCCCAGGCCGAGCGCGAACATCGCGGCTGCGTGGAGCAGGCGACGCGGCTGTCGCGTCCAGGCGGCCAGCAACGCAACATACAGGAGGGCGACCGGCGCCATCAGCAGCGCGGTCAGATTGTGGGTGTAGACCAGACCAGCCCAGGCCAGTGCACCCCACAGGAGCGGCAGCTGCGGTCGCGCACTCCGAAAAACCGTGGTCAGCGCCCACAGGATGAGCGGCGGCCAGAGGAAGGCCATGTGCTCGGGCAGCGCGCCGCGCACGTAGACATCGGCCAGGTGATACGGAAAGTAAGTGTAGGCGACCGCCGCCAGCAATCCAGCCCAGGGGCCCCAGAGGGAGCGGGCAAAGCCGTAGGCCGCGAGGGCTGCGAGGACAAATCCCAGCGCGAAGGTGACCTCGACCGCAACGGACGGCGCCATGCCCAGGCGCGTCAGCAACGCGGGGGGCCAGTATGCCAGGGGCGCGTAGAAGTTGAGGACGGCCTGCCCGTAGCCGAAGCCGAAATCGGGGAAGAGACGCGGGAGCAACACGCCGTGCTGCCACGCATCCGCCAGCGCGGCGGCACGGTAGACGTGGAACAGCCCGTCATCTGACACAAAGAAGCCGCCCCGCAGCAGCGGCACGACCGCAGGGAGGCATAGCAGTGCCAGAAGGAACGCACGGAGCCGCTTCATGGTATGTCAAACTCCGCCAGCAACACCTGGTCTGCGGCCGGTTGCCCGTCCGGGCCGAGCACAGCCAGCCGCGCGCCGGTCGCTGGGTCATACAGCCCGGCCCGCAACTGGTAGCGGCCCGGCGGCGGATCGCCCTGCCATTCCAGGACGTGGGTGTCGTCCACCACCTCGCCCGCCTGCCAGCGCGTCGTCGGGGAGAAGAAGAAGCCCGGCTCGCCGTCGTGCTGCGCCCAGAGGCGGCCGTCCGCGTCGATCACGTGCACGAAGACCTTGTAGTTCGTCGCCGGATCGGTCAGCGCCAGCCAGTGCAGCAGCACCGCGGCCTCCCGGTTGGGCCGCAGGGTGTCTGCCGGCGCATGGTAGCCCACCAACTGCACCTCGTTCGCGAAGTTTGCGCTCACCGCCACGGGGATGAAGTCTGCAGGCCGCACGAATCGCGCGGCCGCGGTCAATGCCACGTAGATGACGATGGCGATGACAAGCATTGCGCCCGGGCCGGAGAGGCGATCAGCCACAGAGAGCACAGAGGAAACAGAGAACTCAGCAGATCCTTGAGATTGCTCCTCGCCTCGCTCTCGGTGCTCTCGGTGTCCTCTGTGGCTCACCAGGCCCATCCCGACCAGCCAGACGGCCAGCGCCGCGAGCGTGACTGCCCACCCGATCCGCCGCGGCGGGGTCGAGCCGAAGCGGAAGACGATCTCATGCTCGCCCGGGGGCACGTCCACGCCGGCCAGGCCGAGCGGCCCGGTGGCCGCCGCGGGCTGCACCCGGCCGTCGATCACGGCCTCCCAGCCGGGGAAGTAGAACTGGTGCAACTGCAGCGTCCAGGGCTGCGCCGATGCCACCCGGTATGACCTGGCAAGCGGCGTCTGGCGGCCCGGCGTCACGGTGACCGCGAGCGGCTCCACCGCAGCGCCGCCAGTATCGGGCGCGGCATCCGGCAGGAAGAACTCCTCGCGGGGGGTCTGCACCCAGACCGGCATGTACTCGAACATCCACGGGCTGCCATGTTCGCGCAGCCACAGCCCCCGGCCGTAGTCGTACATAGCCAGGTTGGCGATGGTGATGTTCGCATCCGTCGCGGGGATGTCGGTCGCAGGGATGTTCATCGGCTGCCAGGGCAGATTCGGCAGGGCCGCGCTGGCCAGGAGGAGCGCGACGAGGATGACGAGGAAACTCCCCACAAGGGACAGGAATCGAGGCTTCAGCCCGTCAGGGTGCGCACGCGTGTTCACCGTGTTACCGGCTGAAGGCTCGACTCCGAACTCCCGAGGCACAAGCAGCCCCAGGTAACCGGTCATCAGCGCGGTACTCAGCGCGGCCAGGGTCTGCCAGCGCCAGGGGAACTGCAGGAGCAGCAAGCCGGGGATGCGCCATATGGCTGCGGACAGCTCTGATTGCATGAACAGCGCGAACAGGGTCAGCCCGGCGAGCGCGGGCAGTGCCCAGGCCGCGACGCGGGGCAGCCTGCGCCAGCGCAGCAACCCAACGAGAAAGCCGAAAGCTGCCAGACCGCCCTGTACCAGCCCCAGACGGTGCTCGATGCCGCGCTCCGGCGTGACGTACCAGTGCGCCCAGCTTGTGCTAAAGAGATTGGCCGGCCGCGTTAGGGTCGTGGACCACGTCGCGAATTCCTCGGGGATGTGCCCTGCGCGGACAAAACCCGCCTCCGCGAGCGCGGCCAGCCAGAATGCTGCGCTGAGGGCGAGACCCAGCAGGCCCATGAGCGCCACGCCGCGCAGGAAACGCCACCGCGCAGTTTTGCCGGACACACCGGCAAACATGAGCAACAGAACCCAAGCGACCAGCGCGGGCGCGGCCAGCAGCACCGTCAGGTTGTGCGTAAGCACGAGGCCCGCGACCGCTGCTCCACCCCAGATAACCGGCCTCCAGGTTCCCCGCGGTTCGCTGCGGCCCGTGGCGCGGCTGACCTGCAGGAGCGCGAGCAGCACGAGCGGCAACCAGACGAAGGCGAGGTGCTCAGCCAGCGCGCCCCGCATCCATGCATCCGCCAGGTGATACGGCGCCCACGCGTACGCAACCGCAGCCAGCGCGCTCCCCCACCTGCCGAGCAACTCGCGGGCACAGAGATACATGGCGACCGCCGAGAGGACCAGCCCCGCGGCCAGCGTCCACTCGAACGAGGTGGCGAACCCCGCGCCGAGCCGGTGAAAGAGCAGGCCGAAGTAGTAGCTGAGCGGTGCGTAGAAGTTGAGGACCGGGAAGCCGTAGCCGAAGCCCTCCTCCGCCTGCCAGCGCGCGCCGATATGCCCGCCCCGCAGCGCGCGGTCCAGGCTGAACAGCCGGAAGACGTGGTGCGCGCCGTCATCCGTCTGCTGAAGGCCCGCTTGCCACAACGGCTGCAACGCGGGCACGGTCAGCAGGATGATGAGCAGGACAGGCCAGGCGGCCCTCAGCCACCCCCGCCATCCGTCAAAGTTCAAGCGAACGCGCATGTCACCCATCACTCAGCGGGCCGCAAATCGCCGGGCAAAGGCACATCCGCCCGGCCCAGGGGTGTTTCATCCGGGAACGCGTACATCGTCACATCCGCGCGGGACAGCGCGGCCAACGCCTCGGCCGGAATGCGATAAGCATCGCGAATCACCTGCCCCGGCTGCCAGCGATCCGTGCTGTAGCGGCCCGCGCCCGGCGAGCGTTTCCATTCCCACAGCACGGCCGCATCGTCCCCGTAGACGCGCAGGATCACCCGCAGGTCTTCTTCCACCAAGGGCTGCGCCGCGCGCCAGTAGAGCGTCAAGGGCGGTTCCGCGCCAGTGGCCGGCTGCCACGCGACCGCGACCAACTCGAGCGGACCGGCAGCAGCCTGCACGGGCGTCGCCGCGGCGGTCTCCGCTGTGGATGCCAGGGGCGGCGCAAAGGACTGCCGGATGCCGAGTTGGAGCGCCAGCAGCGCCGCCATGAGCATCACGCCTGCCAGCGCAAGCGCGAGCCAGCGCGAGCGGTGCGGCGGCAGCCATGCTGCCAGCCCCGCGGCGATGAGCAGGCCGATCGGCGCCAGGGCAGGGAACAGGAGCCGCCCCTGGTCCGTGCCGAGCGCGACCTGGCTGTATGATACCATCGAGAGCATGACCAGCAGCGGCGCGCCCGCCAGCACGGTCCACCGGACGGCGTTCCGGTCAGCGACAGAGGTCACAGAGGACCCAGAGGATTTTGAGACGCTATCGGGAGCCAATTCCGGTGCATGCCCTCCGTGTGCTCTGGGTTCTCTGTGGCTAAGTCGAAGAGCTCCCCCCGCGACAGCACCTAACAGAATAACCGTCCACAAGGCATACAACGGCCACGGCAGGGGGATGTGGCCTGCGCCGCCGAACTTGCCCCAGAAGCTCAGGAACCAACCGCGGGCCAGCCATACTAAGTCGAGCGGCGTCGTGCGGCGGTCGATCGTGCCGAGCACGACGGGCGTCCCGAGCGGATCACCGTAAAGCGTCCAGTTGCGCCAGAGCCAGGGTACGGCGATGGCAGTCGCTACGAAGGCGACCAGCACGAAGCGGGAGACCCGGCGGAACGGCTGCTGCACGCGCCACCCATCGACCAGCAGCACCGCTAACCCGGCCACCGGCCAGAGGGCGATGACGCTCGCCTTCGTCAGGAAGCCCAGGCCCAGCACGATGCCCGTGCCCAGCGCGGCAGGCCAGCCCCTGCCCGCCACGGCCCACCACAGCGCAAGCGCGGCCAGCGCGGCGGCCAGCATGTCGTTGGTGACCGCGCCGCCGACAAACAGCGATTCCGGGAGGAACGCGACGAAGGCTGCGCCGACCAGCGCGAGGTCCGGCCGTGCGGGCCACAGGCCGCGACCCAGTCCCCAGGTCGCCAGGACGAGCAGCAACCCGGCCAGCACTGACACCAGCCGCGCCCCGTGCATCGCCAGCGGCCCACCCTGCCACGGCCATAATTCGAGCGTCGTATGAATAAAGAAGTTCGGTGCGAGCGCGTCTGCGGTCACGCCGACATCGGGGTTTGCGCGCAGAAAGTTGAAGTCCAGCCCCGCGGCCCGGCTCGCGGCCGCAGCCAACAGGTAGTAGAGCGGCGGATGCTTGCCCTGCGTGACCGTAATGCCCTCGGGCAGCCGGCCCTCCTGGCCAATGTAGACCACGTAGGCGTAGTGGTCAGCCTCGTCGGGCGCCTCACCGAGCGGGTTGAGCGCGCTGTAGGCGAGGCCGAGCACGAGCCGGACGATCAGCAGGAGCACTAGGCCCGTGCGCCAGTACCGGTCGTCAGGGCTATTCCGCCGACGCCGCTCAGAGTGCTCCGCTTCGGCAACCAAACGGGTCACGGTCTGCCCCCCCGCACTGGAATCCGGGCCAGGGTCAGGGCATCGCCCGCCACGCCGTCTGCAGTCTGCACCGTCCAACGTTCTCCCGTCTGCGCGTCGTACATCAGCACGTTGAGCGTGTAGCTGCCCGCCGGCGCGTCGGACGGGATTACGAGCGCAAGGCGGTCAACAATGCGCTCGCCCGGCTGCCAACCCGCGACGGGGCGAAAGCCGTTGCCGGGCCGGTGATCCAGCCCCGCGGCAAGCTGCCCGTCAGGACGAAGCAGTTGCAGCGAGAACACGATATCTGCACTTGGCGGTTGATCCGCGCGCCATTCCAGTGCCGCCTGTACGGTATCGCCCGGCAGCAGATAGCCCTCCGCGGCGTGCTGCCCGTGCAGTCGGACATCAACCTCGGTTAGCTCGATTCCCTGCCCGAAGCGCGCCTGCCGCACCTCCGGCGCGACGGGCACGCCTGCCACCAGGTCATACCGGCACAGCCGCACCTGCGGCCCGCTCCACGCGCAGCCCGCGCCGTACCCCGTGTCACCGAGCCACCGCTCGACGATACTGTTGAGATCGCCCTCGGCCACGCGCTCCAGCACTAGCCAAGCCCTATCATATCCAGCCAGGTCTGTCTGATGCCGAGCCTGCCAGTCCTGCTCCCGGTCGGTGAGATTCTCGCGCGTCAGGTCTAAGCGCGGGGGGCAGCCGCCGCGACAGTAGTTGACGAGCGCGACAACCGGCCCGGTCAGGTTCTCGGTCCAGAGGTCAGCAATGAGCACGTCGCCCGGCCGTGCTTGCTCGCGGATCGTCTGCGCGGCCGCCGGGTAGCCAAGCTCGGGCGTGTAGCGTTCGTCCAGGTAGACGTGGCGCAGGAGGTAGACCGATAGGGCCAGCCAGCCCACCAGCATCAGCCCCGTTGCCGTCGCGTACAGGCCGCGCGGCACTGTGCGCCGGGCACTCCAGAGCAGCCAACCCGCTGCCAGGGCCGCACCAGCCACCAGAGGCGCCAGCAGCGAGCCGCGCACAACCACCTGCCCCGCGCGGCCGGTCACCCAGGCGAAATCCAGCACCTGCGGACGGAGGAAGCGCAGCATTCCCGGGATGGGCCAGAGCGTCCAGTTCCAGGTGACATCTGCACCGCCCACATTGCCGGCAAACAAGATTTCGCGCGTGTAGATGTTGAACGGAACGGCGACGCCGACGAGCTGCACGGCCAGGCTGACCGCGGCGAACGCCAGCGCAACGACCTTGCCCGCGCTGCCCAGCCGCGTGGCCAGCCAGCGATACCCGGCCGGCAGCGCCAGGCAAAACAGCGGCAGCAGCGGCACCAACTGCCGCGGACCGAACGCCCAATAGCCCCACCAGAAGGGGTTCGTGGTCGAGAGCAGGACGTAGAGCAGTCCGCCGCCCCAGGTCAGCCACGCCGCAACCGGATGCTGCCGCACCAGCGCGACTGCGCCGATACCGGCCACGACAAACACCGGGGAGAAGAAGACCAACCCCCACCCGGGACTGACCCATAGCGCGGCGAAGAGGCCCGGCCGGGGCAGCGTCCACACATAAGCGGGCACCCTGTCTGCGAGCCAGACGATTATCGCAGCCAACAACATGATCGTGAGCAGGGCGAGAACCGCACCCTGCGGGAACGTAGTCACCAGACGCCTGCTCTGCAAGCGGCGAAACGTCCAAACCACCAGGACAACCCCATAGACCGGCAGAAAGGCCAGAGCCGTCTGCTTGACCGCCACTGCGCACGCGAACGCGACTGCCGCAGCCAGCAGGGGCAACAGCCGGCCGGTCCGCCAGAAGCGCAGCAAACCCCACGTCGAGGCCAGCAGGGCCAGCCCGGCCGCAGGCTCCCTGAACAGGTAATGGCTGTAGGGCCACGCCAGCGTGCAGAGACCATAGGCTAGCCCCGCAGCGAGACGCTGCCGTGCCGAGTAGCTCAGCTCGGCCAAGGCCAAGTAAACGAGCGTGGCGGTGGCCGCGATGACGACGATATTCAGAAGCAGTGCCGCCTGGAAGCTGCCAATGCCAGGCAGCATCATGGACAGCGCATAGAATGGGGCTATGAGCCAGGAGAAAAGCCACCCGTGCACCTGCACCCCGGCCGCATTGCCACTCAGCGCGGCCTGCGTGCCGTCGAGGTAGAACCACTCGTCGGGATTGTGGGGCGCGCCGCTGTAGGTCAGCAGGTAGAAGAACAGCAGGAAAACGAACAGGGCGGGCGCAAGCAGGCGGTCTGGCCTCTCACCCGCTGCGGGCCGCGAGGAATGAGTGAGCGGTAGCGACATGCGAAGCTTTCTGCGGGCGTCTCGTTGCTGCGCGTTCGTGCAGGCGCGGCCCGGTGATGACAGTCATTTTAGCACGGGCGCGGGTGTGCGTCAAAGGCTCTTCACATTTGTCAGAAATTCCAGGTATACCGCCACGCTGAAGATTGGAGTCGGGGCTTCAGCCGGTTAGCCTGGCTGTGTGGGTACACGACCAATCCGGCTAAAGCCTCGAGTCCAACTGAAATTGAAGGTCCTGCACGTTTGTCAGCGGGCAATGCCAGAAGCGCGGGTTATGCGGAGATTCTCCACCAGCACCCGGTCCTGTGCCTGGCCGTCGATGGTGACCGGCAGCCGTTCGCCGGTTGCGCCGTCATATAGCCCGATTTCCAGGGCATAGGTTCCCGCAGCGCCTTCGGCAGGCACGACCAGCGCCCGGCGGTCAGCCACGACCTCGCCCGGCTGCCAGCCGGTGAAGGGCCGGTAGCCGTTGACCGGCGGACCGTCCTGCCCTGCGACCGAGATGCCCTCCGGCGCCAGCAGGTGGAGGAAGATCGTGTAGTTGACCGGTGGCGCGCTTGCAGCCCGCCACCGGGTTTCAACGCGCAGCAGGCCGCCCGTTTCGGCCGGTTCATCGTGCAGGCTGATGCCTTCGAGCCGAATCCCGCCGGCGAACTCATAGTCGAGGGCCAGCTGGCGGGCGGGCAGGCCACCCGGCGCGAAGGCCGCCACGCGCGTTTCGTCGAACCACTGCTGCGCGAGGATGAACCCGCGCTCGCTCAGCCATTGCTCGGCGTAGGCGTTTACGTCCGCAGGCGGCACCCGCGGCGCCAGCAACCAGACTCGTCCCTCAAGCGCGCGGGACAATTGTTGCTCTTCCTGTGCCTGCAGCGGCGCGGGATGCGGCGCCAGTCCGACATGACGGACGGGCGCGTGAAGCCAATTCAGCACTGCCGGGTAGTCATACGGCGCGAGCGAGACGACCGTGTCGCCGGGCTGGAGGCGGGGCTCAATATCGTTGATCGCATTGACGATCTGCCGGTCAAAGCCTTGCCCCCGAGCAGTGTCGCTCAGCAGTGTCAGGCCCATGAAATGGGAGGCTGTAACCAGCACGGCGCTCAATGCCACCAGGCCCGCCGCCAGCCGCCGGGAACGGCGCACCGCCGGCAAAGCTGCCAGTGCGGCAACTCCCGCCACAAGGCCGCCCGCCAGCACCGGCCATGCCGCAGCCCCAAGATTGACCCAGGCGATGTCCCAGAAGCCCTGGCTGAGATGCCGGGCCTGCAGGACGATGGGCGACCAGCGCGGATCAACCATCGCGGCAGACTGTGCAGGCTGGCCGAAGGTGTTCTCGATGACGGTTTCGGTCAGGGTGAAATCCGCACTCACAGCAAGGAGCTGGATAATGAACGACACGCCGGCGAGCACAGCCATGCCCGTGCGCCACCGCGACAGTTGCCACAGGGGCACAGCCAGCAATAGCACGAAAGGCACAACCGGCAGCAGGAAGCGCGGTCCCCAGGCGAACCCACCCCACCACATATACCACATGCTGAAGGGCAGCAAGTAGGCCAGCACCATGCCCCAGGCCATCAGCGTCAGCGGGCGGTCGCAACGCCAGCTTGCGACTGTGCCGGGGATCGCGGCCAGGAGCACGGGCGAGAACCAGAAAAGGCCGCGAAAGGGGCTGAACAGCAGACCGTACAGGCCGGTCCCAGGCGGCGTGACAAAGCTCTCGCCTGCGCCGAACTGGTAGCCGGAGGCCAACGGGCTGCCAAAACGGTGGGCGTTGTACCACGCATTGCCGCCCACGCCGAGCAGGAGCGTCACGAGAGTGAGGATGAGTACGGGCAACCACGGGCTAAGGTTGAAAGTTGGAGGTTGAAGGTTTGAGGCTGCAGGTTGCGGGCTGGATCCGGGCCAGCGCAGGAAGGTGTTGAGGGATCGCCCAACGGGCATGCGCAGCACCAGATACAAGGCCAGCGGCGCCAGCGCAAGCGCACTGAACAATCGCACCCACAGCGCGATGCTCAGCACGACACCGGCTGCGACCGCCCAACCGACCGCTCCCCGGGAGCCCGCATCTGCGCTCCGCACCAGGCAATAAGCCGCAGCCAAGAGAGCCAGCGCGGACACAGGCTCTCCAAACAACATGCGCGCATAGGGCATCGCCAGCGTTGCCAGGCCGTAGATGCCGCCCAGCCAGAGCGCAGTGGCAGGCCGATATCCCAGCCGCCGGATAAGCGCCGCCAGCAGGACTGCGGTCAGCGCAGTCACGAGAGCATTGGTGTAAAAGGCGGCATAGACCAGGCCCCAGCGAGGCTGCGCCAGGGCCAGCCGGATAAGGAGCGCGGGCGCAAACGCAGTCCCGAACCCGCGCTTCGAATACACCGTGCCGTCCGACCCGAAGTCGCCTTGCACCTCGCGCGCGTCGCGCACCCACTGCGTCCAGACAATCTGGTCGGTATCGAGTGTGCCGCGTTTTGCCAGGCTTTCACTCATCGCGTACACGGAAACCTCGTCGATGACGTGAAAGCGGCCTCCGTAGACGAGGAGGTAGGCGGCCAGCAGCAGCAGAAAGAGTGCGACCTGACACAGCCGCCAGCCGCGGCGAGAGTCGCTCAGGCCGTCATGGCTGGCCTGCGCCTTCCTGCTGCCATACGTTATCACCCTACCTGCCAATCTCGACCTCCGCGATACGCAGGTACTCGCCCGCAGCGCTGCCGTCGGGCAGGCTGACGGGGAGGGGCGCGAAGGTGGCGGCATCGTACAGCTTTACGATCACGGTGTAGGTTCCCTGCGGCAGGCCGGGCGGCAGGTCGACCTGGTAGCCATCCGCCAGGACTTCGCCAGCCAGCCAGCCGGTCGTCGGATATGCGCCGTCGCCGGGCGGCTGGTCGCGCTGGGCAGCCAGCATGCCACCGGCATCGAGTAACTGCACCGAGACGTTGTAAGGTCCGGTGCTAGGGCCGAGCGCCTGCCAGTAGAGGGTCAGGGTGAGCGTATCGCCGGTGATTGTGGGCCCGTCATAGCCGAGCAACCGGCCCAGCGCGCCGAACGTCGCGCCGGATGCCTGCGCCATTGCCGCCGGTGGCTCGAAGCTGTGCGCGCGGCCCGCAATCTCGACCTGTCCCAGCTCAGTGATTGGCGACGCAGCCTCACCGTCGAGCAGGCGCAGCACCAGCCGGTAGACGCCTGTGGGCAGTGCCGGGTCGAGCCGCCACACCTGCCGGTCGCGCACCGTCTCCCCCGCGGCCCAGGCATCCGTAACATACCCGTTCGCCGGCGCGCCCGTGTGAGTCACCGGTGCCGCGGACGGCTCTGCCGGCGCGAGCGGCTGCAGTTCGAACTGCACCTGCAAATCGGGCAAGGGCGCTTGCCCGGCCTGCCAGTAGAGGTCCACCTGGAGGCGGTCGCCGGGGCTGAGGCTCGTTGGAAGCGGGCCGCGGCCCAGCAAATGCAGCCCGCGCCAGGAGAACGATGTCGGCTCGTCCAGCGGCAGTTGCTCGACGGCAGGAGGCCGTGTTGCGCGCGCCAGATTCACCTTCCCCAAGGTCATAAACGTGCCCTCTGCACGGGGCCCGGTTGCGGGCAACTGCGCGAGGGTCGCAGGGTCGTACACGGCCAGCTTGAGCGTGTAACGGCCGGGCGCAGTGGCCGGCTCGGGGTGCAGCAAGAAGACGCCGAGCGGCCGCGCGTCTGCCGTCCACTCTGCCGGAGCGAGATGGCGGTCGTTGACGATGGTCCGGTCATCCTGCGCAACGATCAAACCGTTGGCATCCTCCAGCACAAGGGTCGCTTTGAGCCCCTGGCGCAGGGCCGTATCAGGCGCGGCTGCACCTGGCAGGGGCGCCCAGCGCACGACGGCCCAGACGGGCTTATCTGCAGGCGCGGTCGCCGCGCGCACCTCGTCCAGCGTGCTCGTAGGACCCGGGCCGTGCCCGCCGAACGCGACACCCTCCAGTCGCACCTGATCGCCGAATGCCGCGTCCGCTTCGGCCAGCGGCTGCGCCAGCTCAAAGCGCGTGTCTGGCGCAATCGTATACCACGTCAGGGTGTATCCGCGGAACGCAGCCTCACCCTCCGCCGTGCCAAACTTTTCCAGCATGAAGGGGACGGCCCCACGCGGGTCCGTGTCCGACTCGAACCACCGCACCCAATACACCCGCTCCCGGCCCTGCGTAAGCTGCGTCAGCCAGTCGGCCAACGTGTTAAGGTCCACGAAGAGGTACTGCGCCGGCGTCCGGTTCGCAGGCTCGGCAGGCGGGAAGCCGCCGGCCATGCTGTTCCACCGGTCGTAATAGAAGCCGAAGGGATAGCGTTGGTCCACCAGGATGAGGTCGCCGGCAGGGTCGGTATGTTCATCCAGCCACGCAATGAGCCCGCGCGTGTCATCACGGAAGAAGCGCGTGTCGGTCAGGTCCGTGTGCAGACCGGGAATCAGGATGGCTACGAGCGCGACCGCGGCCAGCAGCCCCAGCCTGCGGTGAAGGCGCGCCCATCCGGCCAGTGCGAGGCCCGCCAGCAACAGCCAGCCGGGCAGTGCAACGCTTATGTAGCGCGTAGCTGAGGTGGCACGGTCGCTGATCACCAGGTAGTAGATGAGCAGGGGCACCACCGCCCACAGAAGGGCCAGGACAGCCGGTCCACGGACCTTGCTCCCAACCCCCTCTCCCGAGCCCCCCTCTCCTAAGCGCCGCTCTCCAAGCGTTCTGCTCAGGAGAGGGGGCCAGGAGGTGAGGATAGCCGCCAGTAACCCACCGGCGAGCAACACGCTCAACGCCAGCATCCAGAGGCGGACTTGCGCCGGATCGAAGTGCTCGCCCAGGCTGTAGACACGCGCCAGCTCCGCCAGGAAGCCGCTGACCGGCGGAACGACGAGGTTGGGGTTGCGGTAGCCGGGAATCTGGCGCAGCGCAACCGGCAATCCCGGCAGGCAAAGCAACGCGGTCAGCAGGCCCGCGAACAATAGCGCTCTCAGCCTCGGCCAGACGATCGCCCATCGCCGGGGCGGCGCGCTCAGCGCGGACAGCCCTGCCCAGCTCCACAACGGGACGAGTGCGAACACGGCAGCATAGTGCGTCAGCAGGGCCAGAGCCGAGAAGATCGCGAGGGCGATCCAGAGGATGGCCTGCCGCCGGCCTGGTCGGAGACCGGCCGGAGCGACCAGCGCCAGCGCGGCCGCGGCCAGCCAGGCCAGCGTCATCGTGTACATGCGCGCTTCCTGCGCCTCACCGAACAGGAAAGGCAGGAACGCAGCCGCCAAAGCCGTGCCCGCGCCCGCCCACGGCCCGCCCGTGCGGCGACCCAGCGCGTACATCAACGCGATGAACAGCACGCCGAACCAGGTGGAGAGGAAGCGGATGGTGAAGGCGCTGCCACCGGCCAGCCCCATCCAGCCGTGCAGCAAGTAGAAGTAGATGGGTGGGTGGATATCCAGCTCGCCCGCGGTTGCAATCTCGGCCACCGGCCGCGCGGCTACTTCGATATTGCGCGCCTCATCCCACCAGACATCCTGCAGGTCGAGCCGGTACAGCCGCAACGCAAAGGCGGCCAGGATCAGGACGAGCAGCAGGCCGTGCAGGGGGGCCAACCGCTTCATCTGACCGTCACCATGCCGAGCAGGATGCTCTCGTCCTGCACCGTCCGGTCGCCGGCCACGACCGGCAGCCGCGCTTCGCCCTCGCTCTCGCTGCCATACAGGCCGGCCCACAACCCGTAGTCCCCCGCGGGCAGGTCCGCCGGCAGTGCCAGGATGAGTTCGCTCAAGACGCGGTCGCCAGGCTGCCAGAAGCGCGTCGGGTAGCGATTGGCCGCAGGCGGTTCATCGAAACCCGCGAGGCGCGTGCCACCGGCATCCAACAGGTGCACAAACGCCGTGTAATCCCCCTGCGGTGCAGCCTGCGCTTCCCAAAGCAGCGTGATTGGCAGTTCACCGCCTGCGCTGGCCGTGGCCGGGATACCCTGTCCGGCCAGGCGGATGCCATCACCGAACGTCACCTCGACCGCCTGCAGCCCGTGGTCCGCGCGGGTGGGCGGCCTGACGGGGATCACGTCGACCTGGCCGACCATCGGTGAAACGGGCGCGGCGTCTGCGCCGTATGCCTGAAGCGGCGCCGTGGTGTCCTCGGGCCGCACGAACGTGACGTACAGCGCGGCCCGCAGCGGCGACCGGTTGTCGATGAGCTCACTGATGAGGACCTGGTAGCGATCCTCGTAGATGCGCCCCGGCTCCCACAGGCTTATCGGGAAACTCCCCCAGCCTGGATGCGTCGTGATATTGCCGATAGCGCGGCCGTTCTCATCCAACAACTGCAAGACCAGGAACAGGTTCGTCGCCAGCTTCTGTGACGCAGCCAGGTACAATGTGACCGGCACGCGCTCACCCGGCCTGAAACGACCTTCGGGCAAAGCCACGCCGACCAGGCCAACCTTCCCCTCGTAGGTCAGGCGCGTTTCCTGCACGCCATCAGGGAGCGTTGTCACGGCTGCGGGCGCGCGATACGCGGCGGGAAGCACGGCCAGCAGGCTGTATAGCGAGCAGGCAACGAGTGCGACCGGCAGCAGACTCAGCGCGGGCAGCCGCCAGCGGTGCGGCAGCCCGCTCGCCCAGCAACTCAACCCCGCGATGAGCAGGGCTGCGAACGCACTCAGCATGGGGAAAAGCAGGCGGCCCTGGCTGCTGGTGGCGAACGTGGACCAGTAAACCATGAACGCAACCAGGATCACGACCCAGATGCCGAGGAAGAGCCTGACCCGCGCGGCCGGTGCATCGAGCCAATTGAGCGGGCCTCTCCGCCATTGCTGGATGCCGGAGACGGCCAGCCCGGCGAAGGCCAGCAGCGTGACCGCGTCGAGCGTCTTGTAGATCCAGCCGGACAGGGGGATGTTGAACCAGCCGAACAGGCCCCAGAACGAATACCGGAGGCCGTTCATCTCGCCGATGAAGCCGTTCCAGGTCCGCGGGGCAGTCCGCAGGCCGGTGATGGTCAGCAGCCGGTTAGCCGCCAGCCACTCACCATAGAGGACGTAGTTGCGCCAGTACCACCAGCCGGCCACCGCCACCGCAGGCACGGCGACGAGCGCCGCCGCATTCACAAACAGCCGCCACGATCGCCGCTGCCAGGCGGCCCACAGGATGGTGAGGCCCGCCGGCGCGAGAAGCACGAGCCCCTGCAGCTTGCTCAGCGCGGCCAGCCCCAGGAGGACGCCGAGCACGCCCCATTCCCACCAAACGACCGGTGTGTCCGCGGTGCGCACAACGAGCCGCGCCAGCCAGTAGATGACGGCGAGGCTGATCACAGTAATCATGCTATCGTTGGAGACCGAACTGAAGATGAAGGCCACCTGCGGGATGGCCGCCACCAGGAGAACGGTCAACAAGGGCAACGGGGAGCGCGACGGAAACGCAAGCTGGGCGGTCAGGTAGGTCAGCAGCAGCGCCAGGCAGCCTAACGCAAGCGAAAACCAGCGTCCCACATGGACGGCCAGATTCGTGCCCGCCAACGGCAACGGCCGGCTACTGTAGAGCATCAGGTTCTTGTTGCCGGGCGAGAGCGGCACACCGAGGTTCACCTGCGGGTTCTGCACGTTGAGCCGGTCGAAATCGCGCTGGTCGATGCCCGCGATGAGCCGGCCCAGCAGGAAGTAGTACAGCGGCGCCTGCGTGCCCTCGTGCAGCCACGGTCCAGCGGCCTCGGTCGTCTGTACGGGCAGCGGGTTGCCCTGCGCCAAGTGTCGCGCAAACGCGTAGTGATACACCTCGTCGGGCTTCTCGAAAGGCGGCACGACCAGGCTGTACCAGAAGCCCAGCCCGGCAAAAAGCAGGATGACCGCCACCAGCAGCGCGCGTTCGGCGCGGGGACTCAGCCGGTCCAGGGTGCTAGGGGGCATAGGGCAACAGGAGGGTCTGGCCGTCTGCAGCGGCCAGCGCCGGGTCCGCCTCCGTCAGGGGCAGCTTTTCCAGGGTCTCGGCATCGTAGACCTGCAGGGCCAGCCGCACATCCTCAGTCGCAGCCGGTTCCTCCGCAAGGGGCAGCAGATCGCTATACTCCACGATTGTCTGCCCCAGCCCCCAGAGCGTCGTCGGCAGGAGGCCGTGGTAGGGCTCGCGCTCGGTGATGCCGGCAGCGGGCAGCGGTGCGCCGTCAGCCCCCGTCCAACGCAAGATGTACTTATAGCGCCGATCCATCACCTGTGCAGGCTGCCAATAGAGGGTCACGGGGGTGACGCTCGACTCGCTGAGCGGCCGGCCGACATCGTAGCCGCTGAGGCGCACCCGCTCCCCGAAGACCGCGGTCACCGGTTGCTGCACCGTGGCGGGAAGTGCAGGGAGGACCGGCGCCTGCGGCAGATACAGCTTGAGCCACAGGAGCGTGTTGGAATCGTAGCCGTTATCCTGCACGAGGAAGGCATTGGCGGAGAGCCATTCGCGCGCCTCCGGCTGCAGTGGGCTGAGCGGCACCATGCCGGAAGCCACGAGCCAGACGCGACGGTGACGACCCAGCATCGCGCGCAATCGCGCCTCGGTGACCTCCCACGGCGCGCCGAGTTGCGGGAGGCTCTGCCAGGCGTCACGCGGTTCGTCCGCCGAGCGGGCTTCCAATGGCACGGCGCGCTGCAGCAGGTCCACGGGGAGGTAGTGCTGGTACAGGCGCACCATCTCCGTCGGCACCATGACCAGCCCATCGCCGGGTTGCAGAGCCGCAGCCAGGTCCGCGCCCACGGCTGCAAAGTTGTCCTTGCTGTATTCCGGCGAGTAATAGTAGTTGTATGTGCTGTACGCGCTACCAGCCAACAGCAGGGTCGCCAGCCCCACCGCGGCCCAGCGCCGGATGTGCCACACGGCCGCGAGGCCGCCCGCTACGAGCAGCACGAACGCGCCGCTGATCAGGCTCAGGTGCCGCGCGTTCATGTAGGCCGGCTGCACCCACTGGATGACCTGGAGCAGCACGACGGGCAGCAGCAGGAATGCGGGCAGAAACCAGGCCTCCGGATTGGTCAGCCGGACGCGGCGCAGCGACCACACGATCCCAATGACCGCCAGGACGGCGAAGACTAAATCGAGCCAGAGGACCTGGCTCATATCCACACTCAGCCCGAGGCTAAAGGCATTCAACAGGTCGCGCACCATGACCGGCAGGGAAACGATGGCGAAGTTCGTCCCCGCGCCCGGGCTCTTCAACACGAGGCGGGCCAGTCCCCCGGCGACGAGCGCGCCGCCCGCCAGCAGTCCCACGACAACCAGCCCGGCCTGCCGGCGGCTGCGTGCAGCCAGCCGCGCCAATACGATCATAGCATGAGCGGGCAGTATGAGCACCGCCAGATAGTGCGTACCCAACAGTAACACAAGCGCGACCAGATAGCCGAGCAGATAACGCCGCGCCGCGGGCCGGGAGTCTTCGGTCCACCCGCGCAGGAGGAGATAGGAGCTGACCAGCGCCAGCAGCGGCACCAGCGAATACATTCGTACTTCGCGACCGTACCACAGATAGAAAGGATTGGCCGCGGCGAGCAGCGCGGCCCAGAGCGCTGCGCCGGATGGCAGCACGCGGCGCCGGACCAGCAGCCGCGCCAGCGTCCATGCAGCCGGTACCAGCAGCGTGGCCGCAGCCACCGAGGGAAAGCGCAGGACAAAATCGCTTTGCCCGGCCAGGCGCATCAGGCCGCCGAGCACCAGGAAGTAGACGAATGGATGCTGGTCGAACGATCGCGTCTGCGTGATGCCATCGTCGAAGACGAAGTGTCCCAATACGAGGTCGGCCAGAGACGACTCGGCGCGCTGGAGGCTCAGGCTCTCATCCCACCACAGGCTCTTGGCATCCACCCGCCAAAGCAGGCGCGCAAAGGCAAGCAGAATCAACGCGACGAGCAGCCAGCGAACCCAACCCCTGGCCGATGCCTGCACATCCTCCTTGCGCAAATTCCCTGCCGCGTTCATGCTGCTATGAACTCAACAGGCCGTACAGGTCGAGATGTCGCCTGGCGATGACGTCCCAGGCAAACGCGCGCGCCAAGGTCGCGGACGCAGCCGCAAGGCGCGTCCGCAGCCCATCCTCGGTCATCAGCCGGGTAACTGCGGCGGCCAATCCTGCGGGGTCATCCGGGGGCGTCAGCAGCGCGCTCTCGCCGTTGGCGGGCAGCGGGAAGAGACCGGGTTCGGCGCGCACAGCGGCCGGAACCTCGGTGCTCACGATGGGCAGGCCGTGGGCCAGCGCGGCCATCAGGCTCCCGTGGCGGAGCGAGGCGCCCTCGCGGTAAGGGAGGACGGCACAATCCGCCGCGAGCAGGTTGGCCGACACTTCCGGCGGATCGGTGAAGCCGGTCCACTGCACGCACTCGGTCAACCCCAGCTCCGCAATCAGACCCTCGACCTTCGCGAGGTACGCGAGATTCGTCGGGTCGCTTGCGCCGACCTTGCCGCCCACCATGAGCAGCCGCGCCGGCCGGCCCGCACGGACCAGCTCCGCCAGGCACCGGACGAGCGTCTCCCCGCCTTTGCCCGCATTCAGGAACCCGAAATAGCCCAGCAGCCAGGTGTCGGGGTCCGCGCCCCACTGCGCCCGCTGGCGGTCACGCTCGTAGCCGGGCGGCGGCTCACACTGGATGTTGCTCCCGATAGGAATGGGGTGAAGCCGGGCTGACAGGTCCGCTGCCTGCAAGCGCACCCAGTCCGCCGGGTTGGTCACGACGCTGGCATCGCTCTGTCGCGCCAGCGCCAGCACGGCCTGGTGGCGCAGCGGGCCGGCCTTCGGGAACAGATAAGGGAAGCGAAGATCGTGAAAAGTGGTCAACGTGCGCGGGCGTCCCCGCAGCCGGCGCAGCCGCCAGGGCAGCAGATTGACCGCGGCACGTAACCCATAGGCCGCAGATTGGTACTGGATGTGCACAATGTCGGGCTGGAGGTTGCGGATGATCTGCAACGTATAACCCCAGAGCGCCCAGCCGATGCTCGTCATCACCGCGTGAACGGTCGGTTCATAGGCCGCGGAGGGTGCGCGCAGGTGGTCGCCGCCCGCGTCTGCGTGCGTTAGCACATGGACGTCTGCGCCGAGTTCGCCAAGCGCCTGGCTCAGGCGCCGGGTATAGTCACCCACGCCGCCCTGCATGGCAGGATATTCGCCAGTGATAAAGAGGATGCGCATAGGGCCTCGTGTCACAGTCTCTCAGCGCAGGCCGGATGCCGGGCGCAGGCCGGACCTAAGCAACTGAGCGTACGCGGTCACCCGCTCGCGCCGCAGCTCGCGACGGGAGCCCAGCAACCACTTGCCTGCTTCCAGCAGCCATTCTACGGCAAACATGCCCAGCACGGCAAGCCGCACGGTTTCCGCCGTTGCGCGGCCGTGGAACTTGCGGAAGTAGCGTACGCGGCTCCGGTGAAACCGGATGTGACGCGCGGCCACGACCTGCTCCGACGACTTACCCTCATAGTGGATGATCTCCGCCGTGGGCAGGTACACCGTCTGCCAGCCTGCGAGCGCCGCGCGACGGCACCAGTCCAGCTCCTCGGAATACATGAAGTACCCCTCATCGAAACCACCGACCTGCTCCAGCACTGCGCGACGAGTCAGGAGGGCCGCGCCGACGACCCAGTCGACGGGCGATGCAGGTTGGAAGGTTGAAGGTTGAAAGTTGTCAACCTTCAACTTGTAACCTGGGATTTGCAACCCGCCGTCATCCATCCGGTACGCCCGCGCCCAGCGGTTGTCCGGCCAGTGCCAGGCCAGGGGGGTGCTTTCGAACAGGGCAGTTGCGAGGGTGGGGAAGCGCCGCGCCGATGATTGCGGGCTGCCGTCGCCGTAACGCAGCCGTGGCCCGAGCGCGCCCACGTTGGGGTGGGCTTCCATGTATGCAACCATAGTGGACAGAGCGCCGGGCGAGACAACAGTGTCGGGATTGAGGAACAGCACATACCGGCCATGTGCGACAGCCAGCCCCTGGTTGTTGCCGCCGGTGAAACCGCGGTTCTCGCGGTTGGCAATGAGCTGTACATCGGGAAACGCATCCGCAACCATCGCAGCGCTACCATCAGCGGACGCGTTATCGACAACGATGACTCCGACAGTTAACGAGGGGTGCTCATCTATGGCTGCGGCCCCCGCGGGCAACGAGGCCAGGCATACGCGCAACAGGTCGCGCACGTTCCAGCTTACGATAATGACGGAAAGGTCAGGGGCTGTCACACGTGTCGGGAAACCACAAAGTCCGCCAGATTTGTCAACGCTTGGCGGTAAACGTTATCCGGGAACAATGCCAGGTCCAGCTTGGCGCGTTCCGCGAAATCGCGCGCCTCCGCAGCAGACTGCGCCATCGCATCCGATGCCCGCACTTGTGCGATGACGTCTGCCACTGCGGAGCCGGCGGCGCTGCCATTGTTGCCCTGCTTGAGGAGCTCGATGACGCGCTCCGGGTGCGGGTGGCTCTGCAGAAAATAGAAGAACGGCAGGGTCACGATGCCCTGGCGCAGGTCACCGCCCACCGGCTTGCCCAATGTCGCCTCGTTGCCCTCGTAGTCCAGGATGTCATCGACAATCTGGAAGGCCATCCCCAGGTGCCTGCCGTAGTCATCGAGCGCCTGCTCCTGCTCGGGCGTGGCATCTGCCAGCATTGCACCGGAGCGCGTTGCTGCGGCAAAGAGAGAGGCCGTCTTGGCGAAGATGCGGGGGTAGTAGGCGTCCTTGGGCTGGCTCCACTCGCGGCTGGAGAAAAGCTGGCGCAACTCACCGTCGACGATGGTGCGCAGCGTCTCAGCAAAAAGCTGCACCACGCGGATGTGCTCGGTCTCCGCGGCGAAGCCGGCGGCCCGCGCGAACAGATAGTCACCCGCCAGCACGGTCGCGCCCTTGTTCCATACTGCGTTGAGCGTCGTCATTCCCCGACGCACCAGCGCGTTGTCGATCAGGTCGTCGTGTACCAGGGTGGCGTTGTGCAGCATCTCGACCGCGGCCGCCATTGCGATGACCTTGTCGGGAACCCGGTCCGCAAACAAGCCATACGCGCCCAATGCCAGCGCCGGCCGCAACCGCTTTCCGCCGCTTGCCAGTAGTTGCAGGAATGCCTCAGCCAGCGGAGCGTAAGCCCCGTCGCCGATGGAGCGCATCTTCTTCTCGACTTTGAGAAGGTCGTCTTGTACCAGCTCGAGCAGTGTCACTTCTTTAATCATGGGTTCCTTACGCCGAGCCACTGACTGCTGACCTACGCGGGCTGAGAATCTGTCCGGGCCACGAGCCCAGAGCTTATCCGAATAACTCGTAGCATATAGGGCCTTGTGGCTGTCAAAACGCCCACAAGGGGCTATGCTACCCCTTTCCGGACAAACAAGTTAGGCCACCCCTGGCAGGGAGAGATTCCTGGTCCCGAAGCATTGGCGCGTCGTCGCTTCGGTTTGCTGTACTACTGTGTCTACGGTCAGTTGAAAGAGCCGTGCCAGGCTATCGACAATCAAGGGCACATAGGCCGGCTCATTCCGCTGGCCGCGATGGGGATGCGGCGCCAGATAGGGCGCATCCGTCTCCAATACCAGCCGGTCCGGACGCAACTGTGGCACCAGCGCGTGCAAGCCGCGGGCATTCTGAAATGTCACCGGGCCGCCCAACCCTAACACCAGCCCCACCTCATAAGCCCGCTGCGCCTCATCAAGCGTACCGGAAAATGCGTGCCAAACACCTACTATACCACTCACCGCCGGCTGTGTCGGTATCTGGCGTACCCATTGTTCAATTTCCCACAGCAGGCCGACAGTACACGACGGTGCATCCGGCGATACAGGCCCCTGCGCATTGCGCGAGTGCAGGATGACCGGCAGTCCCAGCTCTGCGGCGAGCGCCAACTGGCTGCGCAGCGCGCGCTGCTGCTGGTCATGCCCGACGCGGTTCCAATAGTAGTCCAGCCCGATTTCCCCGATGGCGACGACCTTAGGGTGCTGCGCCAGCTCGCGCAGCGCCTTCACCGTGTCCTGGGTGAAGTCGCCGCAATCGTTCGGGTGGACACCCACCGCGGCATAAACTCCAGGATAGCGGTCTGCCAGCGCCAGCACCCGTGCGCACGATGTCAGGTCGATCGCGGGGTTGATAATGATCTGCACCCCTACCGCCGCCGCCCGCTCGATCACTGCTTCTCGATCAGCATCGAACTGGTGCAGGTCCAGGTGGCAGTGGGTGTCGATCACGCGATGCCCGCGATTTTCAGTCCATCGGCCAGGATCTCAGGGACCAGGTCGCCGTGCATCGTCTCGCAGTACACGCGAATCAGCGGCTCAGTGCCGGAGAAACGGACGAGCAGCCAGCCGCCATCCTCAAGCGAGAACTTGTAGCCGTCGGTCGTGTTCTTGTCGGTGACCTTCAGCCCGGCAATCTCTGCGGGCTGCGCCCGGTCGAGCCGCTCGCGAGCGGCCTGCTTCAACGCATTGTCGGTCAGACGGGTGTCGATGCGGTCGTAGTAGTGCGGCCCACCCACCATGTCGAACAACATGGTCAACAGCTCGGTCGGTTTCTTGCCCGTCCGGCACAGCAGGTCGAGCAGGTACAGGTTGCCCAGGATGCCGTCGCGCTCCGGCACGTGCCCACGGAAGGCATAGCCTCCGCTCTCCTCGCCGCCGATGAGACCGTCGTGCTCCACCATCGCGGGCGCAATATACTTGAAGCCCACGCCCGTATGCACGACGGGCACGCCATAGCGCTTGCCGAGCTTGTCGAGCATGGAGGTCGTGCTGAGCGACTTGATGATGGGACCGCGCTCCCCACGCACCTCTAGCAAGTACATCGCCAGCAACGCGTACACCCGCAGCTGGTCAACGAATACACCGTTCTCGTCGCCCATGCCGCAGCGGTCGGCGTCACCGTCGAGGATGCAGACGACATCCGCACCCAGCTCGCGCGCCTTCGCCAGCCCCGCATCCACGTTCGGGGGAATCGGTTCGGGCCGCTTCATTTCCGGGAATACCGGGTTGCGCTCGGCGTGATATTCGATGACGCGCGTCTTGCCGCCCCCGACGAAGCGGGAGATATAGCCTGAGCCGTTGCCCCACATGTTATCCACCAGCACAGTGAACCCCGCGTCCTGGAGCCGCCGGACGTCCACGAGCGAGCGGATTCGTGCATCGTAGTTCGGGACAGGGTCATATGCGCGAACCAGGCCGGACTTCTGCGCCTTGTCGAAGTCCATGCGCTGAACACCCGCGACCGTGGCCGGGATACGTGCCTCGATGGCCTTCAGGCCGGTCGGGTCAATCGCACCACCGTTGAAGTCACGCACCTTGAAGCCGTTGTCCTGCGGGGGATTGTGGCTGGCCGTGATGTTGATGGCGCCCAACGCATGCACATCGGTGACGCCGAACGACAGGACGGGCGTCGGCACGCCGCCACCGGCGAAATGCACGGGGATGCCGTTGCCAGCCAGTACCTCGGCTGCGGCCGCCGCGAAGTCCTCGGACTGGAACCGCTTATCGCCGCCGATGACCGCGCCTCGCTGCGTCGCATCCTCGTAGGTCTCCTTCAGATAGTTCGCAAAGCCTTGAGCACACCTCCGCACGTTGTCGAAGGTGTAGGTGTCGGCCATGCGCGCGCGCCAGCCATCCGTCCCGAATACGATGTCGTTTATCAGCTTACTGCTCATCTGCTCACCCCACATGCGGCGTGTGATTGCCCTGCTGGCGCAGACGGGCCAGGTCCGCCTCCACCATGATCCGCACCAGGTCCCTAAACGTCACTGAAGGCTGCCAGCCCAGCACCCGGTGGGCCTTCCCCGCGTCACCGACCAGGAGTTCAACCTCGGCAGGCCGGTAGAACTTGGGGTCCACCTTGACATACTGCTCCCAATCCAGGTCGACGCAGGCGAACGCCGCCTGGCAGAACTCGCGCACCGAGTGGGTCTCGCCCGTCGCGACTACGTAGTCGTCCGGGTGACCCTGCTGGAGCATCAGCCACATCGCTCGCACGTAATCGGGCGCGTAGCCCCAATCGCGCTGCGCGTCCAGGTTGCCCAGCAGCAGCTCATCCTGCAGGCCCAGCTTGATGCGCGCGGCCGCGTTGCTAATCTTGTGGGTCACGAATTCCAGCCCGCGCCGCGGGGATTCGTGGTTGAACAGGATGCCTGAGCAACCGAACAGGCTGTAGCTCTCGCGGTAATTGACCGTAATCCAGTGACCGTACACCTTCGCTACACCGTACGGGCTGCGCGGGTAAAAAGGTGTGGACTCGCGCTGCGGCGTCTCCTGCACCTTGCCAAACATCTCGGAGCTGGAGGCCTGATAGAAGCGGATGTGGCGATCCACGATGCGAATGGCATCCAGCATCCGCGTCACCCCGATGGCCGTGAATTCACCGGTGAGCACGGGCTGGGTGAAGCTTGTCGGCACGAAGCTCTGCGCAGCAAGATTATATACCTCGTCCGGCCGGTGGTCTTGCAGGATATTGATGAGGCTGACCTGGTCCAACAGATCACCCTGCACGATATCAATCCGGTCTTGGATGTGGCGAATGCGGTCGAAGTTGATGGTGCTCGTGCGCCGCACCATTCCGATGACGTCGTAACCCCTCTCCAGGAGAAACTCTGCCAGGTAGGACCCGTCCTGGCCGGTGACACCGGTAACTAACGCTGTCGGCATGCCTGACCTTTCAAATTAACGAGTTACGCGCAAGCCCAGCGGCGCTGGGTCGCTGGCTCCCGTCCGCCGTTGCTCGCGCCAGTAATCGAGCACATCCCGTATGCTCTGGTCAAAAGAAATCACCGGCTGCCAGCCCGTCCGCTCGCGCAGCCGCGTGCAATCCGCCACCACCAGGGGCACATCCACCGCGCGCATACGCACGGGGTCCTGTTCCACCTCGACCTCGATGCCGGACGCGGAGATGAGCGCCTCCAGGAGCTGGCGGACGGTGTGCGCCCGGCCCGCGCCCAGGTTGTACACCTCGCCCGGCTCACCCTGCGTAAGGGCCAGGACATACCCCACCACAATGTCGCGCACATCGCTGAAATCGCGCGCCACGTCCAGCGCGCCGACGCTGATGCGCGGCGGCCGCAGTCCCGCCTCAATCTCTGCGACCTGCGCGGCGAAATCCGGCGCAACGAAGCCCTGGCGCTGCCGAGGCCCAATGTGGTTGAACGGCCGCACGCGGATGGCCTCGACGCCGTTGCTCAGCCAGTATTGCAGGCCGAGGTAGTCCTGCGCCACCTTGCTCACCGCATAGGGCGAGGTCGGGCGGAGCGGTGTCTCCTCCCGGATGGGCAGGTCCGCCTCGTCGATGCGGCCGTATTCCTCGCTCGAACCGACGACCAGCACCCGACACTGGAGTCCCAGCTGTGCAACGACCTCAAGGACGTTGAGCTGCGACCGGATGTTGTTTTCGAGCGTGAACCACGGGTCCTGGCGGGATAGCGACGGAATGGGCTGGGCTGCCAGGTGAAAGATGCAATCGGGCCGGCTCTGCTCAACGATATAGCGCACGACCTCCAGCCGCGACAGCTCGGCAGGGAACAACTGCAGGCGGTCGCCCAGATGAACGATGTTATCCGGCTTGCCGTAGACCGTCCCGGCGACCTCCCAGTCGCCCTGCGCCAGCAGGTATTCTGCCAGGTGGCTGCCGACAAAACCGGAGATGCCCGTGATGAGCGCCCGCAAATTGCTCCTCCGCACTCGCGCCGTCGGCAGCCTAACCGCTGCGACGCGCCCGCGCGCCTACCGCGACGTTTGTTACGTTTGCAGCGATTATACCGCATCACCCGGTGAAACAAAAGAAAGAGAGCGGCTGCTTGAAACGTTTCCCGGCAATGCTCCTGCGAGTACATGGCCGGTGCGCACAGCCTTGTTTGTGCTTAGGGACGGACGTGGGAAGGGCACGCCCGATAACAGGTCTCATTTGGAAGCCGGACTACGGTGTAGCCTGGCACGTCTGATACAAGTATGGAATCCATAACGAACAATTGTATACGAAAAATGTGCAGGCAAGATGGACAGAGTTGTACAGAGAATGATGTGTTGTCGGAAGGAGTTGGTCTGTGGCTACACCTGTTGAGGCGCTCACTGTTCCGCAGCCGGCCGCGGAGACCGGCATCAAGCGACTGCTGGCCGATCACCCGATCGCCGCGTTTTTTGCGATATCTCTGATCGGTACATGGCTTTTCCAACTGCCGATGATCCTCAGCTCTGACGGGCTGGGAGTCATCCCCTACCAGGTTCCGTTTGCGATCTTCGTCGTCCTGTTCCTGGTGAGCACCTATGCGGGGCCCACCCTCGGCGCTGTCGTCGTCACCGACGCTCTGGAGGGGCGGGAAGGTGTCCGTCGATTCTTCCGGCGGTACGCACAATGGCGGGTAGGGATCCTGCCGTACCTGATCCTGCTCTTCGGCTATCCAATCTTATCGATCATCGCAGCGAGCTCTCAACTAGGGCTTGCTCCGCTGCAGGCGATTGCCGCACAGCCGTCTACTTATGCCACGACTTACCTGCTGGCCATGCTCGTATTCCCAGCCATCATCCAGTGGGGTGAGGAGCCCGGCTGGCGCGGGTTCGCACAGACCCGCCTGCAAGAGCGTCACAGCCCCCTGGCATCTGCCCTCGTCGTGGGGCTGGTCCATGGGGTCTGGCACCTGCCTAACTTTCTGATGGTGGGGGGACCGAATGCTGCCGGCCCGTTCGACCCGGTACAGTTCGGGCTGAACATCCTCGTGATTATGACAATCACGGTCGCGTTTACCTGGGTCTACAACAGGGCGGGCCAGAGCATCCTCATCGCGGTGCTGATTCATAGCTCGTTCAACGCCGCGCAGGGATGGGTGCCCAGCCTGCTGCCGGAGCTCCCGGTGCAAGCCGAGTATGTGCTCCTCGGTCTCTACGTGCTTATCGCGGTCATCCTAGTCATCGCCACCAAGGGGCGCCTGGGCTATGAACCGGACTCGAGAAGGGGTTGACGGTTCGTGAGGATCAGGCAGCGATAGTGAAGTACTATTCTTCCGTCACGAGCGATCGGATCACTTCCGGATCCATGACGGGCATCCAGCCGAATACCTGCATCGTACCGTAGTTCTTGAAGCCATACTTTGCTACGATCGGTCGGGACATGGGACCGGCGTCGATGGTCGCGATGTGGTAACCCAACGCACGTGCCGCTATCAGTCGCTGCTTGAGCAGGGTGGAGTAGAGGTGCTGGCCCCGGTAAGCGGGCAGGGTCGCTGCGCCGCCGAGGTAAGCGCGGCCGTTCCGCAGCAGGAGAGTCCCCATCGCGACCGGCTCTCCTGCCAGTCGGGCCAAATAGCGGTATTCTGTCTTGCGCAAGTCCGGGTTCTTCAGACGGTCCGCCCAGTCCGCGCACAGGTCGTGCACTTGTTCCGGCGTCAGACGGAAGCACGTCCCGACAATTTCCACGATAGCAGTCAGCGCGGCCGGATCTGACCCATCCACAAGCTCCACCGTCACACGTGAGTTCTCGGGGATGTCGTCCAGTGCGTCCAGTCCGACACGCGCCATGCGCTCCTCGGCCCCGGCGAACATCAAGCCGTGGTGCACCAAGCGCTCCGCCAGATCCGGCGGCGTGTCGAATGGCCCCACAAACCACTGAAACCCGATGTTCTGGTCGCGATGGTGAGCGATGACCTCTTCGATGCGCCGGTCGGCCTCATCAGCCGACCAGCGAACCTGGAAGACCGAATTGCTGCCCGGGTGCGCGTCGCCGGAGCCGCCGATGCTCTGGCGCAGGCTCCGATGGTGCTGCCAGTTGGGGCTAACATACGCCCGCGGATCGAAGACGCCGGTGCTCGCTTGGAGAAACGCGGCCACCTCGCTCTCAGTGAGCGTAGCGGGAGCGATGTAATCTGCGCGCCGCGCGCTGACCACCGGCTCGCCGCAATACAGGTCCAGCACGTGCGCCTGACCGTCGAGAAATCGCGCCCAGAGGGTGCGATTGTGCTCGATGTAGCGGCCATCCTCCGTGGCCTGGATGCGGAACTCCACGGCCGCACGGTCGTCTTCTGCCAGCGGCGCGAAGACCTCGAGTCTTGCATCCGGCCAGCCGGCCCGCTCCGCGCGGAACCATTCAGCCACCCGAGCGCAGCCGCGCGTCGAGATCAGCCCGTCCCACCGCCAGACACGTAACGTGACATCCTCATGGAGGATGCCTTCTGTATCTGGTGCTTGCGCCACTATCAATGCCGATAGCAGATGGCCGATCCGTTCTTTGGCGTGCATGACGAACCTCCTGGTGCAACCGTCACATCATATCACACCGGCAGAACACATGAGACCGGATATCCGCTCGCTTTCACGGAAACCCGGTCTCCTGAGATTATGCTGCGACGGGCGACCGTCCCTACAGGCCGGCGGCCTTGCGCAGCGCGTCGACCTTATCCAGCGCCTCCCACGGCGCATCGATATCGTGACGGCCAAAGTGGCCGTAGGCTGCAGTCGCCTGATAAATCGGGCGGCGCAGGTTCAGGTCGCGGATGATCGCGGCCGGACGCAGGTCGAAGCAGTCGTGGATGAACTCCACGATGCGCTCATCGCTGATCTTGCCCGTGCCGAAGGTCTCGACGGCCACGCTCAAGGGGCGGGCCACGCCGATGGCATAGCTGACCTGGATTTCCAGCCGGTCGGCCACACCCGCCGCGACGAGATTCTTGGCGACGTAGCGCACCATGTACGCGGCGGACCTGTCCACCTTCGTCGGGTCCTTGCCCGAGAACGCACCGCCGCCGTGCCGCGCGACACCGCCATAGGTGTCCACGATGATCTTGCGGCCCGTCAGCCCGGAGTCACCCATCGGCCCGCCGACGACGAAGCGGCCTGTCGGATTGATGTAGATCTTGGTGTCCTTGTCCAGGTAGCCGTTGGGCACGACATACTTGATGACCCGCTCATACAGGTCGGCCTCGATCTTCGAATGCTCTACATCCGGGCTGTGCTGCGTCGAGATGACGATGGTGTCCACGCGGGCCGGCTTGCCGTTGTGGTATTCGACCGTCACCTGGCTCTTGCCGTCGGGCCGCAGGTAAGGCAGCGTGCCGTCCTTGCGGACGTGGCTGAGCCGCTTGCACAGCTTGTGCGCCAGGTCGATCGAGAGCGGCATGTAGCTCTCGGTCTCATTGCACGCAAACCCGATCATCATCCCCTGGTCGCCCGCGCCGATGGCCTCGATCTGCTCGTCGGTCATCTCGCCCTTCTTCGCTTCCAGCGCCTTGTCCACGCCGAGCGCGATATCGGGGCTCTGTTCCTTGATGCTGACGATGACGCCGCAGGTGTCGGCGTCGAAGCCAAACTTCGCGCGCGTGTAGCCGATGTCGCGCACGACATTGCGCACCAGCGCAGGGATGTCCACGTAGGTGCTGGTCGTGATCTCGCCCATGACCAGGATGAGGCCCGTCGTCGTCGACACCTCGCATGCCACACGCGCGTCCGGGTCATCCTTGATGATGGCATCGAGGACGGCGTCGGAGATTTGATCGCATATCTTATCCGGATGTCCCTCGGTCACCGACTCCGAGGTGAAATAGAACTTGGGTGAACTTGCGAATGTTGTTGTCACAGCCACTGCTCCTTGTAAGTTACAGGTTCGAAGGTTGCAGGTTGCAGGTTTGTCGGCTGGCAGGTTACCGATTCTGTTCAAAGTGAACCTATAACCTGTGCACCTTGAACCTGCAACCGCTTCCGTCATGTCCCCATCCGCCATTCGTTCAGGTAGGCTTCCTGCTCGGGGGTCAGCACGTCGATGTTGACGCCCATCGCGGCCAGCTTGAGACGGGCAATTTCGTTGTCGATTTCCTGGGGGACGCTGTAGACAGTGTGTTCCAGGCTGGCATGGTTCTTGACCATGTACTCCGCGGCCAGCGCCTGGTTCGCGAAACTCATGTCCATCACCGCGCTGGGATGACCCTCGGCCGCGGCCAGGTTGACCAGGCGGCCTTCGCCTGCCAGATACAGCCGGCGTCCGTCGGCCAGGATGTACTCATCGAGGAACTCACGTACGCGGCGGACTTCCACAGCCATTGCTTCCAGCGCGGGGATGTTGATCTCGACGTTGAAGTGGCCGGAGTTGGACAGGATGGCGCCGCTCTTCATCGTCTCGAAGTGATGCTTGTCCAGCACATTGATGTCGCCGGTCGCGGTGATGAAGATATCGCCCTGCGCCGCCGCTTCGGCCATCGGCATGACCCGGAAGCCGTCCATCGTTGCCTCGAGCGCCTTGAGCGGGTCGATCTCGGTCACGATGACATCCGCACCCAAGCCCTTCGCGCGCAGCCCGATGCCGCGGCTGCACCAGCCGTATCCTGCCACAACCACCTTCTTGCCTGCGATGAGCACGTTGGTCGCGCGGATGACGCCGTCCATCGTGCTCTGGCCCGTGCCATAGCGGTTGTCGAACAGATGCTTGGTCATCGCATCGTTGACCGCGACGACGGGGAACATCAGCTCCCCATCATGCGCCATCGCACGCAAGCGAATGACACCGGTCGTCGTTTCCTCGGTGCCGCCGATGATGCCGTCAAGCAGCTCACGGCGTTCCTTGTGCAGCGTGCCGACCAGATCCGCGCCGTCGTCCATGGTGATGTGGGGCTTGAAATCGAGCGCGGCCTTGATGTGCTCGTAGTAGGTCGCGTTGTTTTCGCCCTTGATCG
>CAZTMA010000051.1:11883-31960 GCA_964614645.1 uncultured Anaerolineales bacterium | reverse complement strand
CGGCTTCCACGGGAAGACCGAGGCCTGGCACATCCTGGATGCAGACCCCGGCGCGGAGCTGATCTACGGCTTCGCGCGGCCCACCTCGCCCGCAGAGGTGACTGCGGCCATCGCTGACGACACGCTCCTCGACCTACTGCAACACACCCCGGCCGCAGCCGGCGACACCGTCTACGTCCCCGCCGGAACGGTCCACGCAATAGGCCGCGGCATCCTGCTCTACGAAATCCAGCAGAAGTCGGACATCACCTACCGCCTGTACGACTACGGCCGCAAGGATGCCAGTACGGGTCGGCCACGGGAGTTGCACGTCGCCAAATCGCTCGACGTGCTGGACTTCACCCCCCCTGGCCGCGGCCTGCTGGCCCCGCTGGCGCTCGGGCCGGGCCGCGATGTGCTCGTCGCGTGCCCGTTCTTTGCGCTGGAACGCTGGCAAGCGGACGAACCGCAGACGCTGGCGACCCACCCGGGCTCGTTCGAGATCCTGACGGTCATCGACGGCAGCCTCAACGTGCAGTGGGCCGGCGGCGCGCTCGAACTGCAACGCCAGTCCGCCGTCCTGCCCGCCGGGTTGGGCGAGTACACGCTGGCGCCCCGCGACTGCCGCTGGCTCCGCGCCTACGTCCCCGACATCGCCGCGGACCTGGTCGAGCCGCTCCGGGCTGCGGAATACAGCGAAGACGCGATTCGCGCCACGGTCGTGGATTGAGGCCGGACCGCCGAACGCTGCGATTTGCAGCACCGCACTGCGCATATCGCAAATGAGACATCTCCCCCTTGCATGTATATTAGCAATATGCTAAGGTATGGCTAATGTATCAAATAGAATACTCTGTCGCCGCCATCAAGGACATGCGCCGCATCCCGGCGACAGTCGTAGACCGCATTCATGCCAGGCTTGAACTGATTGCGGCCGACCCTTATGCGCACCATCCTGAAGTCACGCGGTTGAAGGGTATGGACGCCTTCCGGCTCCGCGTGGGCGAATGGCGTGTAATCTACCAGTTGAAAGACAATCGCTTGATTCTGTGGGTCGTGAAAGTAGGGCCGCGGGGAGATGTGTACCGATGACAGTACAGATTATCGAAAAAAACGGCCGTCCGGAATGGGTTGTCATTCCGTTTGAAGACTATCAAAACATGCTTGAAGAACTGGAGATGCAGGAAGACTTGCGCGATTTGCAAGAGCGTGTCGCGAGGCTCGAAACGGGTGAAGAGGAAACCTTCCCGGCCGATGTTGCCCTGGCGCTCATTCATCAGCGCGAATCGGTGCGCGTGCTGCGAGAACATCGCGGTCTTACTCAGCCACAGCTGGCGGCAGCGGCGGGCATCAGCGTGCCGTACTTGTCTCAGCTTGAGAGCGGCAAGAGGCGCGGTTCTGCACAAGTGCTGGCGAAGCTGGCGACAGCTCTCAAGGTTGACCTCGAACTGCTCGTATGAAACGACTTGGTCTCACCTGGACAGCAGTTGAGAACCTGGAAACTGGAAGCTTGAAGCCGGAAACCGTCGCGCAGATAGTGCATTCTGTCTCCGATGGCCTCTCCGCTGGGGCCACTGTCATCACGAAAGGAAGACTATGTACCCGTTTCTGTTGACCCTGCACTCGCTGCTTCGTTGGGTGGTTCTCATCCTTGGCATCATCGCCGTGGTGCGCGGATTCATGGGCTGGCGGGGCAACCGGCCCTGGACGCAGACCGATAACCGCATGGGCTTGGCCTTCGTCACCAGCCTGGACGTGCAGTTGCTGATCGGCTTCCTGCTCTACGTCGTCTTCAGCCCGATGACGACCGGCGCGCTGCGCGATTTCGGCGCGGCGATGAGCAACTCTGTCTTGCGCTTCTATGCCGTGGAGCATCTCTTCGGGATGGTGGTCGCGCTGGTGGTAGCGCATGTGGGTCGGAGCCTCGCGCGGCGCGACCGGCCCGCGGCCGCGAAGCACCGCCTTGCGGCCCTCTTCTTCCTGGCCGCGCTGCTCATTATCTTCATCAGCATCCCGTGGCCGTTCATGCCCGCGGGCGCGGGCCGGCCCTTGTTCCGGTTGGGCTAAAAGAGGAAACTTCGCGTTCTTGGCGTCTTCGCGGTTTAGCTGAACCGCGAAGACGCCAAAGACGCGAAGCGTTTCAGGAGACTACTTGCCCGTCGCGCAGAGACACGATGCGGTCCACGTATTCGTCCACCAGTTGGTCGTGCGACGACATGAGGATGGTGACGTGCTCGTGCTCGATGACCTGGCGGAAGAGAGTCAGCACTTCGCGCGCGGTCGTGCTGTCCAGCTCACCCGTCGGCTCGTCGGCCAGCATCAGGCGGGGCTTGTTGGCCAGCGCGCGGGCAATCGCCACGCGCTGCTGCTGGCCGCCGGACAGCTCATACGGCCGGTGGTGCATCCACTTGGTCAGGCCGACCAGGTTGAGGCAGTAGACCGCCCGCTCCTTCCGCTCCCGGATGCGCGCGCCGGAGATGCGCAGCATCAACTCTACGTTCTCATACGCCGACAGCGTCGGCAGGAGCCCGAACGACTGGAAGATGAAGCCGATGTGGCGTGACCGCCACCGCGTACGCTGCCGGTCGCTCAACTTAGCAATCTCCTCACCGAAGACGCGCACTGTTCCGCTGCTAGGCCGGTCCAGCCCGCCCACGCAGTTCAGCAGGGTCGTCTTGCCGCTGCCCGACCGCCCCTTGAGCGCCACAAATCCGCCCGCGGGGATGGACAGGTCGATGCCGCGCAGCGCGGCCACTTCCATCGCCCCGACCTTATAGATGCGCTTCAGGCCAGCGATTTCGACTGCCGGCGTGCCGTTTGTCTCTGGTTGCATGAATCCGAACCTCGTCGCCCTTATCAATTGCCCCGGTGCAGCAGACGCCCGAGCAGCCCGCCCCGGCGCTTGCGCTCAGTCAGCTCATCCACTGCGGCGCTCGCCACACGCTCGTCGCCCTGGCGCGTCGCCGGCCTGATCAGCACCCCGTCCTCGTGGACCTCGATGCGCGCGCGGCCCTGGAAGCCGTACTCCTCCAGCAAGTGCTTGGGAATCTGGAGGCGGCCCGCGGAGTCGAGGACCAGCAATTCCTCGAAGACTTCTTCTTCCTCGACCTCGGCCTCGCCCTCGTCCCCATTGCCGTTGACGCGCTCCGCCCTCGCCTGGCGCATCGTCTCCGCGGCCAGCTTGCCATCGCGGATTGCGACAACCCGGTCCACATGCCGCGCTATGCCGGGGTCGTGGCTGACGATCAGCGTCGTCACGCCCAGGTCGGTGGTCAACTGGCGAAACGCCGCATAGATGGTCAGCGCGGTTTCGGTGTCCACCTCGCCGGTTGGCTCGTCGGCCAGCAACATACGCGGGTCGTTGGCCAGCGCGACGGCAATCGCCACGCGCTGCTGCTCGCCGCCGGAGAGCTGGCCCAACGCATGGCGCCGCCGCCGAGTCAGTCCGACCGTCTCCAGGAGCATCTGCGCGCGCTTGCGCTTGCCCCGCACCGTGCCGGCCAGCGTCATCGGCAGCTCGACGTTCTCCTCCGCCGACAGATAGGGGATCAGGTTGCGCGCACTCTGCTGCCAGACGAACCCAACCTGCTCGCGGCGGTAGTGGTCGAGCGCCAGATCGGACATCTTGAGCAGGTCCTGGTTGTTCACCCACACGCGGCCCGCGGTGGGCCGGTCCAGCCCGCCGACGATGTTCATCAGGGTGGACTTGCCGCTGCCGCTGGCGCCGACGACGCCGAGCAGCTCCCCGCGCGCGACGGTCAGGTCCAGCCCCTGCAGCGCGACGACCTCGAGCTGGGCGACCTTGTAGATCTTGACCAGGTTATCGCAGATAATAAATTGCTCTTGTGACATGAACCTGCCTTATGCGGTCTCGCCGAGCTTGACCGCCTGGAAAATGCGCATGCGCAGCAGCAGGACGGCGAGCACGGTCAACACACCCACGAAGAGCAGCCCGAAGAGCGCCCAGATACGGACGATGGACGGCCACGCGATGGACACCAGGTAGGGCGGGATGAGCGCCTCCGGCCCGGACCCAACCTGCAAATACGGGATGAACAGGCCGCTCGCGGCCACGCCCAGTACGGTGCCGATGACGAGGCCCGCCAGGATGATGAAGGCCAGCTCGGCGGCCAGGAGCACGGTCATTTGCATGGAAGAAAGACCGATGGCCCGCAACATGCCCAACTCGATGAACCGCCGCCGGAAAGAGAAGAGCGCATAGAGCGAGAACCCGAGCACGGTCAGCAGGGCCGCCGCGGCAAACCCGATGGACAGGAACCCAAACAACCCCTGCCGCTCGGGACGGGTCTGTTCCTTGTCAACCCGGTCCAGCGCCACATCGCTCACCGAAGCGCGGAAGCCCAGGTCGAGCAGCTGCTTGTTCATCTCGTCTTCGGTGTGCTTGCCGTCCGTCCTCAGCCAGACATCGTAAGGGTACTGGTCTCCCGCCAGCTCGTAGAGGTTGTCTAGGTTGCCGACAAACAGCCAACCGACCTCCTCGCTGCCAGGATACCAGGTCGGAAAATACTCGAACGTCCCCGCAATCTTGGCATCGAGGTCAACTGCCTTGCCGTAAAGCTGCACTTGGAGGCGGAAGGTGTCGCCGATAGCGAGGGCATTCTGGCGCAGGAACTCGCTCGGGACGATGACCGCATCCGGCGAGGTCGCCAGGTTGTTCATCAGCGTGCCCATGCGGTAGTCCGCGAAATCGCGGCGCCAGTACGCCACCCGGCTGAAGTCCGCGCGGTCCACGCCCATGAATTCGCCTTCCTGGAAGCCACCGCTCAGATTGCTGGACGCGGGGAACTCGCCCACGCGTGCGGCTGCCTCTACCCCGGGGACTTCGAGATATTCCGTCACCGGGAGGAAGTTCCAGCGTGGGCCCGAAACAACAGCCTCTTCTTCCTCGGTTTCTGCCGGGGCCGTGCCGAACATGAACGTGCCGGAGGCCTGCGTATCTTCGGCCAGCTCATACACGCTCATGTCCGAGCCGACCGCATAGTAGGACTGGTCATACAGGTGCGCGTCGAGCGTCTCGGCCAGAGAGGCCGTAAACGCAGAGAGGCTCAACGTCAGCACCAGCAGGATGAGCGGCCCCGCATACGTGCCGGGCATCCGCGCCAGTTGACGGGCTGCCAGCATCGCGCCCACGCCGCCAATCTTCGCCAGCACCCATGCAAGCACCGACATGATGGCCGGCATCAGCCGCAGGACCAGCAGGGTCACGGCGAAAATGCCGAGCGCCGGCACGAGGAACAGCAGGGGGTTGGCAAACGGGTCGCCGCTCAACTCCGCACCCGGCACCGAAATGGTGCCCTGCTGGCGCAGCAGATACGCGCCGTATCCCGCCGGGATGAGCAGCAGGACGTCCAGGTACGCACGCTGCCACCACGGCGGCCGCAGCAGCCGTGCGCGCTCCTGCTTATAGGTCACGATGGTGAACTTGGCCGCCGCGAACGTCGGCCAGAGTTGCGCCAGCAGCGCGATGGCGAAAGCGGCCAGACCCAGTTCGAGGGTCGTCGGGCTGAAATTCACCCGCAGGTCGCCCCGCTGGGTGAAATCGAGAAAGCTCGTCGTAGAGCCGACCGCCTGGGCAATCCAGCCGCTGATAGGCACTGCGGCCAGGAGCGCGAGCAGGCCAAGCACCGCCGCCTCCACGAACGCGATGCCCACAACCTGCATGGACGTGGCCCCCCGGCTGCGCAGGACCGCAATTTCATTCCGCCGGCTGTTGACTGCCAGACCCACAGTCAGGCCGATGAACGCGAGGAGCAGGCCGAGCGTCGGCACATTGAATGCGTACAGCAGGACGGTCAGCAGCATTGCGGAGCGGCGGTAGGACTGGAGCGATGTGAGCGGCGACCGGTCGAGGCTGGCCCCGGGCAGGAGGCTATCCACGCGCTGCTGCAGCTGCATGATACGGCTAACCAGTGCGGGGACTTCGGTGACGGTTACATCGTCCCCATCGAGAACGAAGTACCACAGGCCCAGGTAGATCTCGTTCTCCAGGTAGGGACTGAGGTACTGCAGGAAGGTCGCTTCCGGAACGATGAACTGCTCTTCCAGCCCGACGGGCCGGTAAAACCAGTACAACTCGTCAGGATCTTTGGCGTCCCAGACGCCCGAGACGCGCACGGGCACTTCAAACCGGCGGGTGCTGCCCCGCTGCTGCGGCACGAGCGCCACGTACTCTTCGCCCGCGTGCAGACCCAGCTTCTCGGCCAGGCCATCACTGACCAGCACCTCGACCGGCTCTGTGCCGCCGACTGCGGCAGGCGCAGGCCACGCCCCCTCCACGAGGGTGATATGATTCTCGAAGTCGCTGGCCGTGCTGAAGGACACCCACGCGAGCGGCTTCTTTACATCATCGTACTCGACCGCATTCGCCGGAAAGAGCCGCAGGTTGTCCGTCTTGAAGTGGCGCACCGCGACCTTCTGCGGCATGTTCAGCACGTCGCTCAAGCCGGGAGCCATGAAGGCATCCAACGGCTCGATATCAGCCCACTCCACCGCGCCGTGCCACGAGCCGATATAGCGGAACATGAAGGCAAACGGCTCGCGGGAGGCCGCCGTGGCTTCCTGGACCTGCTCGGGCGCGCCGAACAGCCCGGTCTTGAGCATGCGGTAGTACACGGCATCGGCATAGGCCGGCACGCTCATGACCAGTGCACTGGAGACGATCAGGCCCAGAAGGGTAGCGATACTCAAGCCGAATTGCGACAGGAGTCGCTTCAGGGCAACGACGACGATTGCCCAGGTCCGCAGCAGGAAACCCATTGTTACCGCCCTACGATGGTCTGGCCCTCTTCCAGGCCCTCCAGGATTTCAACCTGGTCCTCATTCTTGACACCCAGCTTCACATCCTGGCGGCGCTGTGCATCCCCATCCTGGATGACCACGAAGTTGCGTCCCTCGAAATTGCGGATGGCGGCCGGCGGCAGCCACAGGGCTTCCTTGCGTTCTTCCAGGATGATGGTGAGCCGGATGAGGTCGCCCAGCTCGTATTCCTGGATCTTGACAGGATCGGCAATGGTGAACCGCGTCGTCTTGTCCTCTTCCTGAACTTCGGTGCTCGCGCCACCGCTGCCGTAGGGGTACGGCAGCCGCCGGATGACGGCCTCGAACTCCTCGCCGGGGCTGCTGACCGGGTTGGCCCGCGCGGTCATGCCCTCGGTCAGTTCCTGCATCTCCTCGGTCTTGAGCTCCGCGGCAATCTCGCGCTCACCAGGAATAGACACCGTCGCCACGGGCTTGAACGCCTCGGCCGCGCGGCCTTCCGTCAGCACGATGGACATCACCATGCCGTCAAACGGCGCAACAATCTGCGAGTCAGTAATGGCCGCCTTGACCCGATTGACCTCCAGTTCGGCGCGCGCGACATCGTTGGCGATGAGTGGGTCGATGCCCTGTTCCAGCGTGCTCACGGCCAGTTGTGCCAGCTTGACCTGCTGTTCCTGCAACTGCACCTGGTACTTGTGCGCAGCGATATCCTGCATCGTCAGGTCGTAGGCGGCCCTGGCCTTGTCATACTCCATGGTTGCCTGCTGCAGGGCAGCCGCTTGCGGTGAAGCGCCCACATCATTGCGCCACGCGATTTCATCATACGCACCCTGTGCCCGATCGCGGGCCAGTTGCGCCTGGGCCAGGGTTATCTCGGCCTGCTTCTGGCGCGGGGTTGGGTCCTGCATACGCACCAACTGGAGTTGTAGCTGCGCGGATTCCAGGTTGATTTGGGCGCGCTGCAACTCAGTACCCAGGCCCCCTTCGGCCTTAGCCACGACCGACTGGGCCCGATTGAGCTGGAGCTCCGCCGATTCAAGCTGACGCTCCAGGTCGGGCATTTCCAGCTCGGCCAGGACCTGACCTTCCGTCACGGTGTCGTTCCGCTTGACGTGGATGGCCTTGACTCGCCCGTTCGAACGGAAGAACAACTCTTGTTCTGTCACAGGCACCACGCGGCCAGTCACCTGCAGCCGGCGGACGACATCACCGCGCGCGACGATGTACGTGGGTTTCTGCGCGACGATAGGCGTTGGGATTGGAGTCGGCTCCGCCTCGTCTGATGCAGCCACCTCGGCAGCTTGACGCGACGAGGGCAGCAGAGAACAACTGGTTGCGAGCATGGTTACAAGCAGCAGCAGGCCGAGACGGCTGAGGATTGAGAGATGATGGACAGTTTTCTTCATTGATCACTCACCAAAAGGTCTGGCGTCGCTCCGGACACCAGATGAGGGTTATGACAGGGCACCAGGTACGATGCCTGACAGTATATTTTGGAAGCGCCCGCTCGGACATGCGCACGGTCATATATACGGGCGCTTTTCGAACATCAGTTAGCGGTCAGTGCCTGACCGCCGCCTTCAGGGCCTTGAGCCGCTTCATCACGTCGTTTGTGCCGCGGCCGAAGTAGTCGTGCAAGGTCACATATTCCGCATACAACCGGTCGTAGACGTGCTTTGCTGCGGGATTCGGCTCATACCGGTCCGAGCGCAGCCCAGCCATGTGGCGGGCGGCCTCTACGATGGTGTCATACCCGCCGGCCGCCGCGCCCGCGGCCACTGCGCCGTGCATGGCCGCGCCCAGCGCGCCGCCCTGGTGGGAGCGCGCAACCTTGATGGGCCGCCCCGAAACATCGGCATAAATCTGCATGAGAAGCCGGTTCCGGTCCGGCAGGCCGCCGGTCGCGACGATCTCGTGCACCGGCACATCGTTCTCCTCGAAGGCCTCGATGATGACCCGCGTGCCGTAGGCTGTCGCCTCGATCAGGGCACGGTAGATTTCCTCAGGCCGGGTCAGCAGCGTCATGCCCAGCAGCAGCCCCGTCAGGTCCACGTCCACCAGCACGCTGCGGTTGCCGTTCCACCAATCCAGCGCCAGCAAACCGCTCTCGCCCGGCTGCAGTGCCGCGGCCTTCTCCTCCAGCAACTGGTGGATGTTGACGCCGCGCGCCTCGGCCTCGCGCTCGTACGCGGCAGGCACGCAGTTCTCCGTGAACCAGGCAAAGTGGTCACCCACGCACGACTGGCCGGCCTCGTAGCCGAAGAAGCCCGGGATGATGCCGTCCTCCACGTATCCGCACATGCCCGGCACGATGCGTTCCTCCGTGCCCAGCACCATGTGGCAGTTGGACGTGCCCATGATGATGACCATGCGGCCCGCCTCGGTGACGGTCGCCGCGGGCACCGCGGCATGGGCATCCACGTTCGCCACGGCGACGGCCGTGCCCGGCCGCAGACCCGTCCACGCGGCCGCGTCCGCAGTCAGCCCCCCGGCGCGTTCGCCCAGCTCCGCAATCTCGCGGGACAGCTTGTCGTCGACCAGCCGCTCCAGCCGGGGATCCAGCGCCCGGAAGAACTCGTTGGGCGGGAAGCCGTCGTGCTTCGACCAGATGCCCTTGTAGCCCGCGGTGGTCAGGTTGCGGGTCTCGACGCCGGTAAGCTGCCAGATGACCCAGTCCGCCGCTTCCAGGAGCCGATCGGCGCGCTCGTAGATTTCGGGGTCCTCGTCCAGGATCTGCCAGGCCTTCGGCACGAACCATTCCGAGCTGATCTTCCCGCCGTACCGGTCCAGGAAGTCATAGCCCAGCCGCTGCGCAGTCTCGTTGAGCTTGTTGGCCTCCGGCTGCGCAGCGTGATGCTTCCATAGCTTGACCCACGCATGGGGCCGGCTGCGGAATTCGGGCAGGAAGCAGAGGGGCGTGCCATCCGCCTGCGTGGGCAGCATGGTGCAGGCGGTAAAGTCGATGCCGAGGCCGATCACATCCGCCGGCTGCGCGCCGCTCTCTGCCAGCACGGCCGGAATCGCGTGCTTCAGGACTTCCAGGTAGTCGTTCGGGTCCTGCAGGGCCCAGTCCGGCTCCAGCCGGACGCCGCCTGCATCGGCAGGCAGCCGCTCATCGAGCACGCCGTTGGCATAAGGGTGGACGTAGGTGGCAACTTCACGGCCGTCTGCAACATCCACGAGCAGCGCGCGGCCAGACTCCGTTCCGAAATCAACGCCGATCACGTATTTGGGCATAAGGCCTCCAGGGTCTGTCATCGGGATAAAGCGTGGCAGCGAGAACAGCCTGAGAACAGGGGTATTCTATCACTAAAACGGTTTTGAGGGAAATGGGACGAAGCAGGGGCTACCTGCGGTCGCACATGCAACCGCAGGTAGCCCCTGCTGGCTGTTAGGCGACGCTATGGCATCGCCTGGACCTGCTGAAGCATCCCGGCAATCATGACATCTGGCGATACCGGCAGCACATTCGCCTGGAACTCCAGCATGCCCAGGAGCGGCATGTCCATCAGGAAATCGCCCGGATCTATACCGATGTTGCTTTCCTCCTCGCCCCCGGCGAACAGTTTGGCCATTTCCGCCTGCATCTGCTGATACATCGGCCCGAACACGACCCTGCCGCGGCGGTCGGTCAGCCACTCGCGTAGGGTCGAATCATGGTTCAGCACGGACGGCAGGTTCAAGGTGGACTGCAGCTCGACCGTGACCGTCCCGCGGATGTCCGCGGCGGACGCGCCGACCAGGATATCGAACGCGCCATCCTCGGTGATCCACTGCGCGTAAGCCGGGTGATAATACGCAAAGGCCCGGAAGTCGAGCGGGATCGTGACGGTCTTCGTCTCGCCCGGCTGTAGCGCCACCTTCGCAAACCCCTTAAGCTCCTTCGGCGGCCGCACCAGGTCCGCGGCGTGGTCGCGCACGTAGACCTGCACGACCTCTTTGCCCGCGACCGGTCCGGTGTTCGTCACGTCGACCGACACGGTCACGCCGTCCACATCGCGGAAGCTGGCGGCCGACACGCGCGGCGCACTGTACTCGAACGTGGTGTAGCTCAGCCCGTAGCCGAAGGGGAACAACACCGGCTGCTCCTTCATGTCGTAGTACCGGTAGCCGATGAAGATGCCCTCGCCGTAACGCACCTGGCCGTGGCCGCCAGGGTAATTGATGTACGCGGGCGTGTCAGCCAGCCTGAGCGGGAAGGTCTCGGCCAGCTTGCCCGACGGATTGACCACGCCGAACAGCACGTCGGCGATGGCTCCACCGCCGGCCTGGCCCATCATCCACGCCTCCAAAACTGCGGCCGCGCCGTCCAGCCAGTCGCTCATAGTGATGGCCGAGCCGTTGTTCAGGATGACAATCGTGCGCGGCTGCACCGCGGTCACCGCCTTGATGAGCGCCACCTGCTGCCCGGTCAGGTCCAGGTCTGCCCGGTCGTAGCCCTCGGATTCCTTGTACGTCGGCAGCGCGATGTAGAGCAGCGCGACTTCGGCGGCCCGCGCCGCGGCCACCGCCGCGTCGATCAGGTCCGCCCGGCTGCTGTCGTCTGGGGGATATCCCTCGCTGAATGTAATCTCCGCGCCGCCTGCCAACTTCTCCAACTCGGCCAGCGGCACATCTACCTGCGTGGGGTTGATGTGCGAGCTGCCGCCGCCCTGGAAGTGCGGCTCCTGCGCCGCACGGCCGATGACCGCGATGCGCCGCACGCCCTTCAGCGGCAGGATGCCGTCGTTCTTGAGCAGGACCATGCCTTCGCCCGCAATCCGGCGCGCGAGCGCGTGGTGCGCCGCTTGGTCGAACTCCCCGCCCTTGGGCGTCTCGGCGGCCTTGAAGACGATGCGCAGGATGCGCCGCGCGGCCTCGTCCAGCACGGCTTCGTCCAGGCTGCCGCTGCGCACCGCGTCGACCACATCCTGCACGCGGCGGGGCCGCGGGCCGGGCATCTCCAGGTCCAGCCCGCCCTTGAGTGCGACGACCCGGTCGTGCACCGCGCCCCAGTCCGAGACGACAAACCCTTCCAACCCCCACTCATCCTTGAGGATCTTCGTCAGCAGCTCGTGGTGCTCCGAACCGTAGACGCCGTTGATCTTGTTGTACGAGCACATCACCGTCCACGGCTGCGCCTTCTTGACGGCCGTCTCAAACGCCGGCAGGTAGATTTCGCGCAGGGTGCGCTCGTCCACCTCCGAGCTCATGGTCATGCGCTGGTATTCCTGGTTGTTTGCCGCATAGTGCTTGAGCGACGTGCCCACGCCCTTGCCCTGCACCCCGTTGATAAAGCTGGCCGCGAGCTCGCCGGCCAGGTACGGGTCCTCGGAGATGTACTCGAAGTTGCGCCCGCAGACCGGCGTCCGCTTCATGTTCGCGCCTGGCCCCAGAACGACGCTCACCCCCAGGGCAATCGCTTCCTCGGCGACCGCTGCGCCCAGTTGGCCGAGCAGGTCACGGTCCCACGAGGACGCGCTGCTGGAGGCCGTCGGGAAGCAGGTGGCCGGCAGGCTCTCTGAGCCGAGTTCGTCGGCCTTTTCCAAGCGGCGGAGGCCGTGCGGCCCGTCCGAGACCCACATTTCGGGCACCCCCAGCCGCTCGACCGCAGTCGTCGTCCAGGCCGTCGAGCCGGTGCACAGGGCAGCTTTCTCTTCCAGGGTCATTTGCTGCACAATCGAACGCACGTCAGTCACAGTCAGGTTCCTTTCTTAATATGGGCTGTGGCCGGTATCTCACCGTGCCACACCGCGATCTATACGGTCGTAAGATCCCACTCCTCGTAAATCTTCGGCACATCGTTGATGAGCCGCTTGGTGTAAGGCTGCTGCGGGTGCAGGATGATCCTGTCCGCCGAGCCGCTCTCGACGAACTTGCCGCGTTCCATGATGTACACGGTGTCAGACACATAATAGGCCAGGCCGATGTCGTGCGTGATGAAGATGAGCGTCATCCCGATCTCGTCGCGCAACTTCATCAGGTAATCCAGAATAGTGGCGCGCGAGCAGGCATCGATCATCGACGTCGGCTCATCGGCCAACAGAATCTTGGGTTTCAGCAGAAAAATGCGGGCAATCATCAGCCGCTGCATCTGCCCGCCGGAAAGCTCGAAGGGATACTTGTTGGTCAGCTCCTCGAACTTCAGATTGACGAAGCTGCACGCCTCCGCCATCAGCTCGACCTTCCTCGCTTGCGGCAGGCCGCGCCCCCCGCGCATGTGGATGCAGTCCAGCAGCACGGTGTCGATCTTGTTGAACATGTTGTACGCCGAGAACGGGTCCTGGAAGATGGCCTGGATGTTTTTCCAGTATTCCTGCTTCTTCCGCTGCGAGCTGATATCGCGCTTCTGCCCCTGGAAATAAATCTCGCCCTCGGTCGGGTTGATGAGGCCCAGCAGCATCTTCGCCAGGGTGGTCTTGCCGCTGCCGGATTCGCCAACGATGGAAATGACTTCGCCCTCGTGGAAGTCGAAATCCACGTGGTCGACGGCGACGGTCCTCTGTCGCCCGAACGCGAATATCTTGGTCAGGCCCCTCCCGCTCAGGCACAGATTCTTATCACTGGGCGTTTTCATAGGCCTCCCTCAGTGTCTTCTCAGACAGGATGCAGCGGTAAGCGCGACCCTCGCCCGCCTCGTAGAGCGGTACAGCCGTGACCTTGCACTCGGCCCGCACGTATTTGCAGCGCTCGGCGAACCGGCAGCCCGCCGGCGGATTCTTCAGATTCGGCGGCACCCCGGGAATGGCAGCCAGCTTGACGTCACGCAAGCCCTGTTCCGGCACGATGATCGAGCCCATCAGGCCCTTCGAGTAGGGGTGGAGCGGGTCAAACACGGCCTGTTTGGCCGCGGCCTTCTCCACGATCTGCCCCGCATACATGACCATGATGTCGTCGGTGACGTTGTACAGGAGCGGCAGTTCGTGCGTGATGAAGATCATGGACTTGATGAACCCGTTCTCCATCAGGCCCTTGAGCATCTTGATGACCATCTTCTGCGAGGTGACGTCCAGCGCGGAGGACGGCTCATCCGCGATGAGCACCTTGGGCCGCAGGATGACGGACACCGCAATCACCGTGCGCTGCTTCATGCCGCCGGACAGCTCGACCGGATACTTGTTCAGCACCTCTGCCGGCAGCCCAAGCGTCTCGAAGCTGGCCCGCGCCAGGTCACGGATGAACTTCCGGTTCTCGGTCGGGTCATGCGCCAGCACGACATCCTCGATGAAGTCGATGACCTTGCGCGTCGGGTTGAGCGCGTTCATCGCGGCCTGGGGGATGTAGGCAATCTCCGTGCCCAGGATCGACTTGCGCACATCGTCCGGCTTCATGCCGGTGATCTTCCGGCCGTCGATGGTGATTTCGCCGCTCGTGTAGTGGAGCGGCGGGAAGTAGTAGCCCATGAGGCTGAGCGCCAGAGTGGACTTGCCGCAACCCGACTCCCCCGCGATGCCGAGCGACTTGCCCTCTTCGACCTGCAGCGACACATGGTCGACCGCGTAGACATTCTCCCGGAACCGGGTGATATACTTGGTGGTAAGCTCGTGAACGTCCAGGATGACTTTTCCCATATATCACCTAATCTCTCAGCGCGGGGTTGAATACCTGGTCGAGACCGGTGTTCATCAGGTTCATGGAGAAGGTAATCAGCGCGATGGTCACCAGCACCGGCAGGTAAGCCCACCATTTCTCCAGGAGGTGCGCCTGGTAGATCATCGCCCAGTTCATCATCAGCCCCAGGGTCGGCACTTCGGTGGTGCGCGGCCCTAGCCCCAGGATGGACAGCCCGGCTTCCGCCAGGATGCCCGAGGAGATCTGCAGGATGAAGGCCATGAAGACGTACGAGGCGACATAGGGCAGGATATCGGTCAGGATGATGTGGAAAACCGAGTGCCCGGAGAGCTTCGACAGGTTGACGTGGTCGCGATTGCGGAGCGAGATCACCTGCGCACGCACCGCGCGGGCCGTCCACGGCCACGCGGTCAGCCCGATGACCGCGGCGATGGTAAACGCCCCGCGTTTATCCTGTCCGATGCTGAAGGAGATAAGGATCAGCAGCACGAACGACGGGATGACGATGAAGAGGTTGGTGATGAACATGATCACGTCATCCACCATGCCGCCGATATACCCCGCCGCCAGCCCCAGCGCCAGGCCGATCAGGGTGGCAACCAGGCCCGCCACGAACCCGATCTGCAGCGATACGCCCGTCGCACGCACCAGCTCCGTCAGCACGTCGCGGCCGAAGTTATCCGTCCCCAGCGGCAGGAGCCGCACGTTCGCAACCTCGGTGACATTCACGTAATCGCTCTGCCGGATGGTACGGCTCTCCTGCAGCGCGCCCGTATCAGGGGCCTTCGTCGCGATAATGGCGCCCTCGGTCGAAAGAACCCCCTGAATCGAGGTGTTGAGCCGCTGGAAAGCCCTGGACTTCGCAAGGGTCATGCCCTTGACCTGCTTCTGTGGATCGTAGTTGCTCGCCCAGAGACCGAGGAGCTGCGCCGTATCCGTGATGTCGATCTGGTCCTCTGGAATGCCCGCGGCCACCAGCCAAGCCTTCATATCAACGCGGTTTTCCTGGCTCAGCCTGTTCGCCACACGATTGGCCGCGGCGTCGTCCAGGTTGAGCGTGTACGTGGTGGGCGTATTGATGCTGTCGTACGCACTCACATAGATGCCGGGCGGGAAGAATGTGCCTTGGGCGATGATCTGCAGCGGCGGGTCCGGGATAATCAGCGGGTAGATCAACACTATCATCACGATGGTCACGAGGATGACGAATCCGGTCACAAACTTGCCGGAGCGAAAGATTTGTCGGAGCGTATGTTGCATGTGTGTCTCCTGCGGAGCCCCATCACTCCTCAGTCGGCCTGCGTCGCCTTGATGCGCGGGTCGATGAAGCCGTACAGAATCTCGATGATGAAGTTAGCCAGCAACACCATCACCGTGATGATCAACGTCGCAAAGGAGATGAGCGGATAATCCTGGCCCCGGACCGCGCTCAATAGCGTAGTGCCGAGCCCCGGATAGCTGAAGACGATCTCGGCTACGAGCGCGCCGCCGACCATGGTGCCAATGGCCGTGGCGAGGCCCGTGATTTGGGGCAGCATGGCGTTGCGGAAGACGTAGCCGACTATCTTGCGGTCCTTGATGCCCATGAAGCGGCTGTATTTGACGTAGTCGGCATTCAATTCGTAGATGGACATGGAGCGCATGCCGATGGCCTGGCCGCCGATCGCAATCAGGACGATAGACCAGAATGGCAGTTGGTAATGGACGATCGCGGACCACACAAACTTCCAGCTCGCGCTGGGAATCATGTCAAAACCGTATCCGCCGGAGGTCGGGAACCATCCCAGGCGCACGGCAAAGATGACCATCAGGATGATCGCCATGCCGAAGGCCGGGAAGTTGCTGACAAAGAGGGACAGGGGCATGAGGACCTTGTCGAAACCGCCCTTGATGTACGCCGCCAGCGCACCCAGCGTGTTCCCGATAATCCAGCCGACGATGATGGCCGGAAATTGCAGCGCGATGGTCCACCAGATGGATGCCCCGATGACATCGGTGACTGATCGCGGATACTGGCTGAACGAGAAGCCGAAATCGCCCCGTACCACATTCCTCATGTAGACAAAAAACTGTTCGATCATGGGCCGGTTGGTGGCGAACAGCTCCGTGTACTGCTCGTAAATCCGCTGCGCGCCAATCGCATTGGTCATGCCCTGGGCCTGCCGCGCCACGATGGCGGCCACCGGATCGCCCGGCATGAGCCGCGGCAGGATGAAGTTCAGCAGGAAAGCGAAAACGAAGGTGATAAGAAGCCAAATCAGTTTGTTGGAAAAATACTTTAAGTAGCCCTTCAATCCGACACCTCCTGTGCCCGGCGACTGCGCTCGTCGTGTGCAGCCGGCACGGCCGCACACGACGAGCGCAGGACGAGCCATCTGGGTTGTAAGACAATCCGCCACGTCCCGGGGATTGCGGACATGGCGGATTGTCTTGATGGAGGTTTATTCCCCTACAAGCGTGAGGTTGTAGAGGCCCGCGATGCTCCAGCCGTCGGTCAGGTCCAGCGGCGGGACGGGCGGTTCCGTGCCGTCACCCTCGTGGGGGAAGCCGGTCCACACGCTCTCGTTCACCGTGTGGAACGACTGCGGGCGGTACATGAGCGTGAAGGACGGGACCTCGGTCAGATAGATTTCGACCAGTTCCGTATAGATTTCCTTCAGCTTGGCTTCGTCGGTCTCGGAGGGGATCGCGTTGATCAGTTCGTCGACCCGCGCGTTCGAGTACTGGCCCCAGTTGCCGCTCCAGTTGCTGGGCAGCCCGATCCACTCGGAGCTGAGCAGATTGCGGATGCGGCCCCACGGCTGGGTCGGGCCTGCGCCGGCGGACCACATCATGAAGATGTCGTAGCCCTCGGGCAGCGGCGCATCAGACTTCGTCACGACGGTCTGGTAGACGCCCCATTCAGGGTAGTTGGTCGTGATGTCGATGCCGATCTTCTTGCCGGCAGCCGCCACCACCTCGATGGCTGCCTGCCAGTCGGACCAGCCGTTGGGGGCGGTCGCGACGTACGCGAGCTTCTGGCCGTTGTACTCGCGCCAACCGTCGCCATCGGTGTCCACAACACCCGCGTCGTCAAGCAGCTTGATGGCGCCTTCGATGTCGTTGCCGGCCCACTGCAGGTCCTTGACGGCCTCCTGGTCATACAGGGCCTGCTCGCCCGGGGTCGGGTTCATGAGCGAGCGCGGGACCTGGTCAAACGTTGCGGACTGGTTGGTCATCGCGTTCGCGATGATGGTCGGGTAGTCTACCGCGATGGCGATCGCCTTGCGGACGGCCACCTGGTCCAAGCCGGGCGAATTCAGGTTGTAGAAGGCGGTCGGCAGGCTCGCGCCGATGCCGTAAGGCGGCTCGGGCAGGTAGGTGGAGATGGGCAGGCCGTAGCTCTCCCACAGGATCTGGACGTTGGAGTTGAACTGCTGGCTGACGTCCACCTCGCCCTGCGCCAGGGCGACGGAGCCTGCAGCGTTGTCCTTGAAGATGGCGTGCGCCAGGTACTTCGGTGTGGGCAGCTTGCCCCACATGCTGGCGTCCTGGCCCCAGTAGTCATCGTTGCGCACGAGGACGACCTTCGTATCGTCGGCGAAGAACTTGCCGTACGGGCCGGAGTAGACAACGTCCTCGGCAGGGTCAGCCAGGAACTTGGCGGAATCGTCGCCCACGCGCGCTTCCAGCGTCTGCGTCCAGGCCTTCTGCATGACGTAGTTGGTGCTCACATAGGCGATAACCTGCAGCGGGTTGAGGGCCTTACCATCGTCGCCCAGCTTGGCCTTGATGACGACCGTCTGGGGGTCCACGGCCTCGATGGTGTCGATGTAATCGACATTGCCGGCAGCGGTCGGAGTGGCGTACTTGACGTGCGTCGCCCAAGTGTAGGCGACGTCTTCGGCCGTCAACGGCGTGCCATCGCTCCACTTAGCGGCGGGCTTGGTCTTGAACGTGAGCTGGGTCATGCCCTCGTCCCAGGCGAAGTCACCGTCGGCCAGAAGCGGATATTGCTTGCCGTCCAGCATGTTGTACAGGTACGGCGTCTCGAACATCGGCACACGGGCGCTGTCGCCCTGTGCGATGGCCATGGCGTTGTTGCAGCTCGAGGAATACGGGTTCCAGCAGGCAACCGGATTCCATTGCTGGCCGTTGAAATACAGGGTTTCCTGGCGGGGCAAGGTGTTTGCGTCGACTGGAGCCGCCGGTTCAGGGGTCGCCGTGACGACAACCTCGACCTCGACCTCTTTCTCGACGACCTGGGTGACGGGGACTTCAACCTTCTGCTCGACCACCTGGGTCACGACCTGCGGCGCCGCCGGTGCGGCCGGCACGGTGCAGGCGCTCAGCACGAAGCTGAGGATCAGCAGCAGGGTTGCGAGGACAAACAACTTCTTAGGCATTGTGGAATTCTCCTCTTCATCGAGTGTCTGTGTGCCAGTCAGGTGACTGGACAACATGTGACGTGAATTCACCGGGAATCGCGAGACTGTCGCCTCCTTTCAAAGGAGAGGAACTGCGGAAGGGTGCCCTGAAGCTAAAGCCTGGATTGCCAGCGATCAAGGGGTTCCCTGGCGCAACCCTCCAACCAGGTGAGGATACTCGTTGTCAGCGCGAAGCCGCCAAACTTAAGTTTCATTATAGCCCGGGTAGCAGAGCGTGTCAATAAGCCCAAACGCAAAAAACCAGCGACCCACGGACAGATGGGCTTTGCTTCCCCGTGTCCGTGGGCCGTCTCTTGAGCTGGCTCCAGTCTCCCTCAGGGAGATATTGCCACCGACAAGATGTAGCTGTGTGTGCCGGCGGGCACGGCCACCGTAACCAAGTAGTCCTGCGTCATGGTCAGCACGAAGGAAAAGTGACGGTCCTCGAACTCGAGCCGCTTGTAGGGCACCAGGTCGGTCGCGCCCTGGATCGAGTAGTTGGCGACGTTGTACGGTGATACGATGGAGATGGTCATCTCCTGTCCTGCACGGGCCCGCAGCAGATAGGTCTTGGCAGCCCCGAAAGCCACGCGGCCCTGCACGCTGCCAACCGCCGAGCCGGCCGCGAACTGGATGCGCTCGCCCTGCGGCGGCGGCTGGCCGCTGCCCTGCACGACGAACTGCACGTAGAAGACCCGCGTGCCCGCCGCACCCAGGCCGAACACCGTGCCATTGGCCCGGCGCAGCATCCATTCGCTGCGATACGTGCCCGCCAACGCCGGCGCGACGAGCCTGACCGACACCTCGCCGGCCTGTCCCGGCCAGATGGTCAGCGTCAGGGGCACCACCCGCGAGCTGCCCAAATCATGCCCACCTACGAGGCTAAGCGCATCTACCGGCTGCCCGGGGCCCCATGCACAGGAGCCCGTGTTGCGCAGCCGCCAGGTCTTGGTGAAAGTCGCGCCTGCCGTGACAACGCTGTTGTCCGGCACGGTCACGTCGCTGACAAATGCCGCACCGTAGGTGCAGCCCGCCTGGCCCGCGGGCGCGGCCGCCGCCGGTCCGGCCGGAAACACCAGGACACTCAACACGATGACCGCCAACACGATCCGCCGCATCCCACCGGCGCGCAGTCCACTCGCTTTCTCCGCTCTCCGATACATCTTGCCGCTACTCCCTTCTGCTCTACAAAACTATCGGCTTAATACGTCGCTCACTGTGGCGGGGTTGCATCCGGCAACAACACCAGGTCGAAGGTCGCCTCAGTCTGGCCCTGCGCCGGATAGTGCTGGGTGACGAGGTGCTGAAAGCCCGGCGCGGAGACCCGCAGGTGGTGATGCGACGGGCGACCCGAGTAGGGC
>CAZTMA010000051.1:0-11783 GCA_964614645.1 uncultured Anaerolineales bacterium | reverse complement strand
CGGCTCAGGAGTCGCAGTGGCAGCAGGTTCGGTAGGGGCAGGGGATTGGGTGGTCGCAGAAGGCGCATCCGTCGCCGTCGGGGCCCGGAGCGCCGTGGGGGCCGCCGGTACAGCGGTCAGCGGCAACTCAGCGGTCGGCGTCTCCGCTACGGCTGGCTGCTCCGTTGCGATGGCAACTGTAGTGGCCGCGGGCGGCGTGACGCTGGGCGCCGGGCAGGCAACCGCCAGCAAGCCCAAGGCCAGCAGTATGACCAGGTGCATGATTCTTCGCATCGTTCGCTCCGCTCTTCTCAGTATCGTCGCGTTAGCATCGCGCAGGTGTGGCCGCCGGTATGTCAGGTAGCTTCAAAACCCGATTTGCCGCCGTCGCACTGAAGGGGTACACTTCGCCATAAGTGGAGCATTGTGCACACACATAGTGTATTGGCGGTATATTGATCTGATGGAAAGCGAATCCTACACTTACCCTGAACCACAACGCCGCGGCAGCTCCGGCGGCCAGGGCGGCTCCGGCTGCAGCTACGTCCTCGTGGGCCTGCTGACCGTCTTCTTCGCCGCGCTCATCTTCCTGCTCGGCCTGCTGACCGGCGGCGGCGCGTCCATCGCCGACCGGGTCATGACGCTCTTGGGGCGCACGCCGGCTGCCGCGCCTGCGCCGGAGATCATCTCCGGCGATGCCATCATCGAGCAGATTCGGCAGGTGAGCCGGCTCGAGACCACGATCTACACCGTCGAGCGGGTCATCGAGGTCAAGCAGTCCGACGAGTTCTGGCCCGACTGGCTGCGCGGGGACCGCCTGCTGCTGATCGCCAGCGGGACCGTCGTCGCCGGCGTGGACCTGGAGCGGCTGGACGCGTCGTCTGTCACCGTGTCAGCGGATGGCGCCAGCGTGACCGTGGACCTGCCGCCCGTCGATATTTTCAACCGCAATAACATCCTCGACAACGCGCGGACGCGCGTCTATGACCGGCAGCAGGGTCTGTTCGCGCAACCGAACGCCAACCTGGAGACGCAGGCGCGGCAGGCCGCAGAATCGGACATCTTGCTGGCCGCATGTGAAGCAGGCATTCTGACCCAAGCGAATGAGGATGCGCAGCGCGCGCTGGAGAAGCTGCTGGCGCTTTACGAGTTTGACGTGACGGTCAGGGCTGCGGCCGTGCCGGACTGTCCGGAGGCGCCATGACATCAGCCTTCGACCCCGAGCTGCTGCGCACGCTGCTGATCGTCCTGGCCTGCAGCGGCCTCTTTCTCATCGTGGTCCTGTCCGCGCTCGTCGTGCTGCTGCTGGCGGGCACCCGCCGCGCCCGCGTCGCCTTCGACCGCTGGATGACGCCCGATCCCGCGCAGCTGGCGCTGCGGCTCACCGAGCTGCGCCGGCGCCACCCGGCCGCGAACGATGCAGCCCTCGCCGCGCGCGTCATCAACGACCAGGCGTTCAAGGCCGGCCTGGTCGGCGCGCTGACCGGCGTGGGCGGATTTCTCACGCTGCCGATTGCCATTCCGGTGGACTTCGCGCTCTCCGCCAAAATCCAGGCAGCCACCATCCACTTTATCGCGCAGACGTTCGCGCCCGGCCAGCAGGTCGACTCGATGCGGCTGCAGACCTATGCGATCCTCGCCGGCCAGCGGTTCAGCCAGCAGTGGGCCGAGGCCTCCAGCCGCGCAGTACAGGCGGCCATCGCCCAGCTCATCCGCCGCCTCGTCGCGGAGACCGTAGCCGAGTCCCTGCTCAAAATCGTCCCGTTCGTCGGCGCCTTCGTCGGGTTTGCGTTCAACTACGCCGCGACCCGCCTCGCCGGCCGACTCGCTATCCAGTGGTACGCCACCCGCCGCCTTCCGGCGATCAACGCCCCGACGCAAGATGTTTGATCGCTTCGCCAGTCGGCCGCGCGTACGACATCAAATGTGGAGACGCGTCCGGCAGCAGGGATGTGGAGGTTGCAACGGCTACGCGCAGGATGCGGGCCACTGTCGCAGTGGGCGGGCTCGGTGTTCTTGTCAACTGAAAAAGGAACCATTCCTGCCGGTCTGCGTCGCGGGCCTCCCATTGATACTTTTCCTTAAAGTGGTACGACTCAGCACCGGCAAACTCTGGATGTGTGCCTTGTAGGTCAGCCGGCCGAACCGGACCTCTGTCCGACGTTCATCGCCAATGGCTTGGGTCGAGTCGGCAAAGCGCTGGTTGGTCGTGAGAATCAGCGCCGGGCGCCATTTTGCCACAGTCGCGGCCCGCGCTTGGGCTTTAGCACGTTGCAACGCGTTGCTTGTAGGGGAGCGATGCTGGTAAGCAGCGCCGCAGGGGTTATGGCGCCGGGCCGTCAGTCTTTGCTTGCACCGTCCTCCCTTCTCCATCAAGCGAAGCCTGCACCTGCTCAAGCATGCCCTCCGCGAACTCGATCTCCAGCCAGCAGCGCGGGCACTCCCTGCGGCGCGCCTCTCCTCACACCCACTCCAGCTCCGCTACCGTCCGCTCATCCACCACCTCACCCGTGTTGCGCGTCGTCTGCGGCTCTAACAGCAACACCAGCGCCTCCTCAGCGGCCACCGGCCGGTGCTGCACTCCCACCGGCACGACGATCAGCTCGCCCGGCCCGAGCTCCACCACCCCGTGATGGTCACCGTCGAACCGGTGCAGGCCGGTGGCCTGCGAGCGAGAATGAGCCGCGCGCTGGCAAGCGCGCTCAATAGTCGGCAGGAGATCCGTAAACAGACCATAGCACAAGGGACGTTACGAATGCTCATTCAAGCTGCGCGGCAACATAGTCATAAATGATCCCCAAAGCCGGGTAAATCACCGCGTCTTCGTAAATGCCCAAATGACTGCCGTCGCTGAATTCCAGTGTCGTCCATGAACCTCTCGGCGCATCCGAGGTGTATGAGCGAATGCTGCCTTGATACTGCATGGCTCTCGAGATGGCTTCATAGACCGGGCCCGATTCCGCCGTGATCGTAAAGCGATCCTGTCGAGCCTCGAAACCGTAGGAAGTGACAAGCACATCGTACGCTTGTTCGCTTCGAGTGATGGTGAAGGAGATTTGACCACCGCCTCCGGTTTCCCAATGCATGACATCCGCCGCGATCGAAGGTTGGCGTGTTATCTCAAGGGGGCGGGAGGTCGGGACCCTGGAGTCTGGGACTGCGTTGGTCTCAGACTGGGTAGCGGTCAACGGGGCAGTCGTCGCTGGTGCCAGTTCGCAGGCTGCCAGCGTGAGCGTCAGCACTAGAAAGACCAGGGCGTGCGATCTCAGGGTTCCCTCCTTCCATCGCAACTGATCAGAGCGCACATTATCACTAGCGATTTTGCCCCGCCGCGCGCGGTCTGTCAAGCCGATAATGCACGAAAATTGCAACTTGTTGCAGCGTTGCCCGGCCGTGCCGCCGGCCGGTGACAACAGCAGGACAGGATAGGCTGCCCGACTACCGCCACCGGCGCAGCACCCATACCCCAGCCAGCGTCGTGATGCCGCCCAACAGCGTGCCCCAGGCCAGGTCCACCAGCGTCAGCCCGACCGGCCAGCCGGCCACGGTCGCCAGATTCGTCAGGTCATACGTCGCGTACGTCACCAGGCCGAAGAGGGCCCCACGCCGCGCGGCCCAGCCGGGCGCCCGCCGGGCGCGACCACAAAGTACACCAGGCCGGCGACATAGGGCAGGTAGAACGCCGCGGCGGCCGCCCAGTTCGTCCGCGCGCCCAGCAGGTAGCCGAGCTGCGCCTGGTAGAAAGGCTGGGCCACCAGCCCCAGCCAGAGGCCGTCCAAGACGAGGAAGATAAACAGGGTAACGCCGTAGGACTTGAACGTGTCGCGCAGCATCACTTACTCCATCCTGCCGGCCTCGATCTATAGCTCTGCCCCGCACTGGTAGCCCGGCCCGTAGCGGCTCCGCATCGCCCCTTGCCACTGGTCGGAGCCGCTACGTCCCCCTTCAGCCTTCACCACTCATGTGCCCGCAGCGAACTTGACGCCTTGGTGACGTTGATCGCCAAGACGAATCGTATGGCTCAGCCCTGAATCGGAAGGGACTGCCGATCAGCAGCACGCGCCCCGGTCACGTTGCGGGCAGAATCGCAGGCGCCGCCTCGCCGGCTGCCACCATCCGACGCTTCAGCGTAGCAGCCAATCCGGCACGAACCTCCGTGTGCTCTGGCGAGGTGTTGAGGTTGTTGCGTTCGTGCGGATCCGCCTGAAGATCGTAGAGGTAGTCCTCTACGTACACGGGACTAGCGGGATCGGCCCCGGTCCGGTGGGGTGCACGGACGCTGTATTTCCACCTTGCCGTACGGATGGCCCGGCCGCACTGGCTCTCGCTAATCTGCAAGAAGACCTCTGCCGGCCAGTCCTCCGCGCGGCCGTCGACCAGCTGCTGCAAGGCCCTGCCGCGCATATACGCCGGTGGCGCTACGGTTGCGGATCTCAGGATCGTGGGCGGCAGATCAATCAAACTCACCAGATCATGAATGACTTTGCCTCCCGCGAACCCTGGGCCATCAATCACCAGAGGCACACGGATGCAGCCGTCGTGACATGAACGCTTGTACTCGCTGTTGCGGGTACGAAAGTGCGAACCATGGTCGCTCGCATAGATGATGATCGTGTTATCGGCGAGGCCCAAGCGGTGCAGTTCCGCTCGGATGCGGCCGAGGTTCTCGTCCAGGCTATGGATGCAACCCAGGTAATCGGCATACTCCTCGCGCCAATCACCTCCGGTGTCAGCGAGGTCGCCGGGAACGACGAAATTCCTGAACCGCTCCTTGGAACCCTCGGGCCCCTCGTAATGCCCGTGGTCGTTCTGGTGATGCGGCTCGATGTAGGAAAGGAAAAGAAAAAAGGGCTTGGTGCCCGTACGGGTCTGCAGATATTCGATCGCCCAATCTGTCTGCGCGTCGACGCGATAGCGTCCGGGCGGAAATTCGCGCCGGTTGCCATCGGCGTCAAACATGTGGCCGTCATAGCTATGCGATGTGAATTCCAGGATATCCGCAGCCAGCCAGAAATCCCGGTAGCCGCCCCTCCGCTCAGGCGGCACGGGCTTCGTGCGGAAATCGTCCGGCCCTTCCTCTGGTCCAGTGGATGCAAGATGCCACTTGCCCAGATAGCCCACTTCATAGCCGGCCTCAGCCAGGCTGTGCGCGATGGTGCGTTCGCCGATCGGCAACATCCGGTGGTTCGTATGGCACCCCACTTCTGTGGCATACTTGCCCGTCTGCAGGCAGGCTCTGGTTGGCCCACACACGGGCTGACAGGTGTACGCATGCTCGAAGCGCACGCCCTCAGCGGCCATCCGGTCGAGGTTGGGCGTGATATCGAGCGGTTGTCCGTAGCAGCCACAGGTGTCCCAGCGCTGCTGATCAGTGAAGAAAAAGAGAATGTTTGGTTGGTTCATGTGCTCACCCAGATCGGTGAAGACCAGGCGATGCCGCCATCAGTCTGGTACACCTTAAGGTAATAAGCAGTCGTGCCCGACGCGGCGTGCACGCTGTACTGCCCGACAAAAGTCAAAACCTGGTTCTCGTCCCCCACGAACCCGGCCACCGGTTGACCTTGAGCCACGAGCTCGGCGTGATCGAAGTAACCATCCAGTACCGCCGTAAAATCAAACTGCACCGGCTCGCCAGGGCGGATCCGCAGTTCGCTCCCCATCGGTGTCCCGTTAGCCGTGAAGCTCAGGGCGGTCCGACAGCCATTGGTGGCATATACCCGCCGGGCATGGATCGCCTCCCAGAGACTCTCGCGCGTGAGATCACGGGCATACACGGCCATCAAGCCGTTGCGTGCGGAGAAGAAACGCTCCCGGGCCGCAGGCGTAGAATCGCCCAGCGCGCCGCGATGATCATCGCTGCCGCCGACAAATCCCAGCTTCAGGCCGCGCAGGATCGCCTGCCGTGCAACGTGCTCGTAATTGCGATGGCAGGAATGAATCTCCAGCACAGGCATGCGGCGCTCATCGTAGTAGTCCAGGTTAGCCATCCTCCCGCCGCAGTGCGGGATGACCAGCGCGGCGCGCGTGCCGAGATCCGCGATGAGATCCGCGATGGTGCGCGTCTTGTCAACGTAGCGACTGGCGGGCTCCCAGGCTGCGGGCGCATTGCATCGTCCATTGTAAAGCAAGGGGCCCGCATCCTCCAGGAAGTAAACGTTATGGTCCCCACCGCGCTCCGTCCGGCCACTCCATTCATAGCCCAGAAAGCTGACAAAAGCGCCAGGCTGGTGCGCGGCTTGCGTGGCCCGGCTGACCTGCTCCCAGTCGTCCGGAGTCATCTCAAAGTCATGACTGGTGACAGAGGCAAAGTCCAGCCCGGCGGCCAGCCGGGCATAGCGATACAGATAGGCTGGACTATTGGTGCCGTCGCAGAGGGTGGACTGGCCATGAATCTCACCCCAGAACAGCTGATAGCCTGACAGCAACGAAGGGCCGAACGGGTTCGAACGCGCGAAGAAGCGACCATCATGGCTCACGGCAGTCAACCGATGCCAGGCGCCATCGGCGGGCAGCGGCACTTTCGCCACTTCGGTCATGCCTTCCGCCAAGGAGATGCTGCGCACGCAGCGCTGATCGTCGAGCAACAGGGCGATCTCGGTTTCCGTCGCTGCAGGGTTGCCGTAGACATCCTCCAGTTTCAGGGTGACGGTGCCGGTCGGCCGTTCGGCATTCACCTGGCGCACATGGACCCGCACGCTCGTCGGCTCTGCGCTGACGATCGGCCAGCCCGGCGCTTGCTCCTCAGCCAAAACAACCCATTCTGCCGTCGCAGCGGACTGCACGCCGATGCGCAAGCGAAAATACTCCTCCGTGAAACTCTGGCCGCGATACCCCCCAGGGCCCCCCAACCCGATGTGCACCCGATCGCCGGCTTCGAGTGCACCCGCCGTCAGCACCAGGTCGAAGCCGCGGTTCCACGGATGGCGATACCAGGGAATGCCCGTCTGCAGTTCCCAGTGGATGCCTTCCCGACTGGTATGGACAGCGATGAAATTCTCCGCTTCCGGATCAGCCATCTGCGCATCACCCAGGTCGGAAACGTGCCGGGCCGCGATCGCCAGCCGTCCTCCAACCCGGATCGCTTCTGCCAACACGATCTCCAGTTCCGCGCGGAACAGCTGGTTCGCGCGCATCACGCGGGGGCCAACGTACTCGACCAGCATCTGCTCCTCCTGCTTCTACTTGAGCCCGGACAACACCACGCCCTGCACAAAATACCGCTGCGTAAACAGGAACAGCAGCACGCTCGGTATGAAGAGAATCATGCCCCCGGTGGCCGTGAAATTCCACTGGGTGAAGTACTCCTGGTTGAAGAGGGTCAGCCCAATCGTCATCGTGCGCATGAGCGTGCTGTTGACCACGATCAGGGGCCAGATGAACTCGTTGAACTGGAAGATGAAGGTGAACAGGCCCAACGTCGCCAGCGCGGGCTTGCACTGCGGCAGCACGATGCGCCAGTAGATGCCGAATTCCGACGCGCCGTCGATCCGGCCGGCATCGATCAGCTCGGTGGGAATCGGCTGGATGAATTGGCGCATCAGGAAGATGCCGTAGGCGCTCATCAGAAAGGGCACGATCAGGGCGCGGTAGCTGTCAACCCACTGGAAGCGCGCCATCATCACGTAAAGGGGGATCATGCGCACAAAGAAGGGGATCATCAGAGTTCCCAGGATCAGTGTGAAAAATACATCCTTCAGGGGAAAGCGGTACTTCGCAAAGACATAACCCGCCAGAGGATCGAAGAACAGGTGCGAGAGCGTGATCGTCCCGGCTACGATGAAGCTGTTGAGGATGAAACGGGCGAAGGGGGCGCGTGCCCAGATCTCGACATAGTTCTGGAACTGCGGGTCGGCGGGGATGATGACCGGAACACCGGACATCGTCTCAGCATCAGTCTGCAGCGACAGGCTGATCATATAGAGAAAGGGTATCAACGCGAGCGCAGCAAAGCCGACCAGGATACTGTAGGAGATGGCGCTGGTTAGCATTCGTCGGCGTTTCACGGGTTTCCTCCAGGATTAATACTCCACTTCACGACCGCCCACCTTGAGTTGCAGGATCGTCAGGACCAGGATAAAAGCGAACATCAGAAACGCCAACGCCGCGCCGTAGCCGAAGTTGAGCTGGCTGAACGCGACATCGAAGACATGAAACACGAAGAAACGGGTGGCATCCGCCGGGCCGCCGCGCGTGATCAGATAGGCCTGGCCAAACGCCTGCAGGCTGCCGATTACAGAGATGATCGATACGAACAGCGTCGTAGGCGCCAGCAGCGGCAGCGTGATGCGCCAGAAACGAGCCCACGCGCTGGCCCCGTCAATCGCTGCGGCCTCCTGGTAGACGTCTGGAATGCCCTGCAGCCCCGCCAGGAACAATACCATGTTATAGCCCATACCATGCCAGACGGTGATCGCCATCACGGTTGGCAAGGCACTGCGATAGCCCGTGAGCCAGTTCTGGCCCGGCAACCCCAGGGCGTATAGCACGGCGTTCAGGACCCCCGTATACGGGTCCAGCATGTTCCGCCACATCAGGGCCACAATGACAAACGTCGTCACATAGGGAAAAAAGATGATCGCCCGCAGAATCGTCCGCGCCCGCAGGGCCTGGTTGAGCAGCAAGGCAAGGCCTAGACCAACCACGACACTCATCACAGCATTCTCAATGGCAAATATGAAGGTCACCTTGAAGGAGTTCCGCACCCGCGGGTCACTGAGGGCCGTAATGTAGTTTTCCAGGCCGGCGAACGTGCTGGCGCCGATCAAGGGTTGGCCGGAGCGCAGGCTGATCCAGAATTCCAGGGCGATGGGATAGAAAAAGAAGATGGTGAAATAGATCAGCGCGGGGGCCAGGAAGATGTAAGCCATGATGGCCTGGCGGCTGGCCAGACCAGTCTGCCTCTTTCTGATCGTCCGCTGACGAACGGAGGGATCGACGCCTTCTGACATGGCAGTACCTCAGTGTCTTGCCCGGGGAGGGTATAGTCGGGCCTGGGGCTCCCCAGGCCCGATATGCCGTCTTCGCGCGGTCAGCCGGCCAACACTTTGTTCGCAGCCGCTACGTATTCATTCAACGCCTCTTCGGCCGGCCGGTTCTTGTAGATGATATCCTGGTAGGCCTTATCAAAGAGGTTGCCAACCTCACCCGATTTGCCGGTCAGGTTGATGGCCGACTGATCGACCACGAGATTCAGAGCTTTCGCGAACGGCGCGATGCGTTCGAGTTGCATAACATCTGCGTTCGACGCCCAGGACTTGCGTGGCATCAACATGTTCGCTTCCCGAGTGGCTGTGACCTCGGCTTCCAGGGTCGTCACCGCCCTGATGAAGTCGAAGGCAGCCTCCGGACTTCTGGCGGCTTTGGGGATGAACATGCCGGCGCCGGCGCCCGTTGTTGCCTGCACCTTGCGCTTGAGCGGCTGTATCATGCCCCATTGCACGTCCGGGCTGGATTCCAAGACCGGCTTGATGTCCCATGGGCCGGTCAGGATGATGGCTGCCCGCTTGGCTGAGAAAAGCTTCTGCGGGCCTTCATAGTCAGCAGAGGTGACGGGGATCGGCGCAACTTTGTGCTTGTGAATCAGGTCCGCCTGGAATGTCATCGCTTCGTAGGCCTCCGGATTGTCCAGCGGCACCTGATTCGTCTGCGGATCGTAGTTGATGACGCCGTTCTGCAGCAGCCACGGCCAGGTGTAGCCCGCCGATTGGTTGGGTGCGAACCCGAACACATTGCCCTTAGCCGTCGCCCGACACGCGTCCAGGAACGCCTCCCAGGACGTGATCCCCTCCGGGTCGATGCCGGCGGTGTCAAACATCTCCATGTTGTAGAACAGGAGCGTGCAAGTATGGTGTAACTTGACCCCGTAATGGCGACCCTCCACCTTATACTGCTCAACGGCCACATCCTGCCAATCGTCAGGGTAGCCCATTTCACCACCGTACTTCTCGACCAGCGGAGTGATGTCGAGCGCGTTGCCGGACAGGGCAAACTCCTGAGCATAGCTGCCCGGCTCCTCAGACAGATCGGGCACGTCACCTGCAGCGAAGTTGGCCAGGATCTTCGTGCGCAGATCCGGCCATTGATAGAGTTCCCATTCGATCTTCCAGCCGTTGTTGGCCTCAAACTGTTCAGCGATTTGCTTGTAGGTCTCGTAGTGATGGCCTGGATGCCAGTAGACCCGCAGGGTGCCACCTTGGGCTGCCGCGGCCGGAGCCGTCGTGGGGACAGGGGCCGCAGTCGACGCGGGCTGCTGGGCCGGCGCGGATGGCGCGGGCGCCGGGGGCGGAGCGCAAGCAGCCAGGGCTGTGGCTCCCGTGGTCAGTACGCTTAACCGAAGAAAAGCGCGACGGCTCAATCGCTGGACGGACATGATCTACCTCCTTGGAGTCACATGTGAGAGACATATCAAACAGCCGGCAGTTGTACAGCACAACCACCCAACAGACGTCAGGACGAAGCGCAAGCTTTGGGCCGAACAACCTCCCTTCTCGCAAGGTGGCGATCCTTCAGACAGAACCGCGCTCGAAGAGTTGCCAGGGCATCTCCCACGTCGATCCTTCAACTGGCGCGCGTCCTGCCAGCCGGTCAAAAAGCAGATCAACTCCCGGACCAAAGTCGATGCGTGCAGGCCCAATGGTGGTCAAGGCGGGCCTCGTGAGCATCCCTTCCGGCAAATTTCCAAGTCCGATGATTGCGATATCATGCGGGATGCGCAGACCGATATCGCGCGCGGCCCCTATCGCAGCCATGGCCGCCAGATCTGTGTCGGCAAAGATCGCAGTCGGCCGGTGAGGCTGGTTCAGCAGGTGCGCGGCGCAACTGTAGGCATCGATGCGCACGCCTTCCTCGTGTACAACACAGCAACCCGGGTCAGCCGTGATCCCATGTTCCGATAACACCTGCAAATAGGCGGCGAAACGTGGCGAAGGCGGATCCAGCGGCCCGAAGCCCAGGAAGCCAATCCGACTATGACCCCTGGCAATGAGGTAGCGTACAGCCTCGGCACTGGCCCTTTCATGAGGCAAGTGTACAAAATCGGCTCCCGGCACGCTGCGCACGTTCCCTTCGACTACCAGGGCCAAGCCGGTGTCGACCAGCTTCTGGAGTTCGTCAGCATCGAGGAGCGAAGAGCGGATGTAGGCTCCATCGGCCAACCCCTGTCGCAGTTGATCGAACGCTCGGCGATTGCGCTCCGCAGACCCGCCGACCAGAATCACACATAAATAGCCATGGGCAGCCGCAGCCGAATCCAACTGCTGGATGAGGATTTCGTTGTAGGGGATGAAGGTCCGATTGGTGATCAGGCAGACGCGCTCGGTGCGCTGACGCCGCAAACTGCGTGCGGCCTGATTGGGAGCATATCCCAGTGACTCAACCGCTTGGAGAACGCGCTGCCGTGTGCTCTGACTGATACGGTCGCTGATGCTCCGTCGTCCGCTCAGAACATACGATACCGTGGCTGACGATACACCAGCGAGGTCGGCCACATCCGTGATCGTCGGTATCCGTGTGGAGTTTCCCATAAGCCGCGCTCCTGCGCACACGGGAGGGAGGTTATTCGTTTAAGCAACTATACTGCAGCCCACCGGGCTTGTCAAACGCGTCGAACTGGTGAACTGGTGAAGAATGCGCGATGCGCGCACACGTGTGCCTAGACTGCTCTGCTGCTTCAGCCCGATCCTGGCCGGCCCAGCACCGCCTCATACGCCGCCAGGTCCCAGGCCGTGAAGCACACGAAAAGCACCTCCTGCAGCGCCGGCTCCCGCGCGACAAACGCCCGCACCGTCGCGACCGCGACCTCGGCC
>CAZTMA010000050.1:6771-33397 GCA_964614645.1 uncultured Anaerolineales bacterium | reverse complement strand
GAGGCGGGGTGAACAGGAGGCGGGGTGAACAGGAGGCGGGGTGAACAGGAGGCGGAGTGAGCATCCTCAGATGCGCGTGATGGCCATACACACTGACCTGCCATCCGAAAGCCGGTGGATGCTACGGATGCGCTATAATGGGAGCATGAAACCGCCGACCGATTATCGTGCGTACCGGCGCAAGAACGAGCGCAACCTGGCGTGGGCCGTGGTGCTGTTCCTCGTGGGCGGGGGCGGCGCAGCGATTGCGCTCGTCTATGGGCGGGGCGCTGCGCTGCTCGGCCTGACGTGCCTGCTGGCCGGCGCGGGGCTGTTCGGACTCGCCTGGCTGATCCTGACTCTCATGGAGCGCTGGGCCAACCGGTGAATCACCCGCCGGCGAGTTTGACCTTGTACCCCAGCGCGAACAGCTTCTCCGCGACCTTGTCGCGCTGGTCGCCCTGGATTTCGAGATCGTCCCCCTTGACCGTGCCGCCTGCGCCGCAGTACGTCTTGAGCACGCCCAGCAGCTCCTTCAGCGCGGCTGGATTGTGCTGCAGGCCGTAGACTACGGTCACGGTCTTGCCCGCGCGACCCTTGCGGTCACGCTTGACGTAGGCCGTCTGCTGCTTGACGGGCAGGTCAATCGTGTGGCAGACGCACGGATGTCGCCCGCAGCGCGGGCACTCCGGCGCAACCTTGGGGTCGGTTGAATAGATGATGCGTGGCGACATAGGACACTCGCTCGAAATCACTGATACCGCGAAATCGCGTATTGACAAAAACAGCACAAACGTGCTAAAGTAGGATCGACCAGTCAGAAGGTCGCCGCAGCTCCAGCGCGGCAGATTGAGCCCGCCTTCACATCTGCCCGCACCGGGAGTAAGACGACTAAGTCGGAAAACCGTTGCAACGTTGCAAATTGCAACGTTCCCCACGTCTGGCCCAGCCGTGCCACCCGTTGGTACACTGATGTGTTGGGGCTTCGCCCGATTTATGCTAAAATAGCGTACCGGCTGCAAGTCCGGTACATATTATAACGCAAACACACAGATGGAGGAACAGACTCTGGAAGGTCACGAACTCGCACACACCATCGTCGGCAAACTGGAAGAACACCAGGCCTCTGACATCGTCATGTTAGACCTGCGCGAACTGACGCCGATCGCGGATTACTTCATCATTTGCTCGGCGGATTCCGAACGACAGGCACGCACGCTACAAGAGATTCTGCGCGCCGAACTCAGAGAAGAGCACAAGGAGCGCCCGCTCTCCACCGAAGGGGAACCGGCCTCCGGCTGGGTGCTGCTGGACTACAACACGGTTGTGGTGCACATCTTCTCGCACGAGGGGCGGGAGTTCTACCGGCTGGCAGAACGCTGGAAGGACGCGCCGGTGGTGTTGAAGATCCAGTAGACACGCCTGCTGACGTGGGAAGCAGATGCTATCTGCCTCCCACGTAACATGTGGCTTACTCGAAAATCCACCCGTCCACGGCGCGGCCGTAGTCGATCAGTTCGTCCGGCCTGAACCACATCCCGATTTCGCTCGCGGCCGTCTCCGGCCCATCCGAGCCGTGGACGAGATTCCGCCCCATCTCGAGGCTGAAGTCCGCGCGGATCGTACCGGCCGCGGCCTTCGCGGGATTCGTGGCCCCCATCGTCGCGCGCGCGACCTCGATCGCGTTCGTCCCCTCCAGCACCAGGGCGACCACCGGTCCGCTGGTGATGTACTTGATCAGCCCCTCGAAGAACGGCTTGCCCACGTGCACCGCGTAGTGCTGGTGCGCGAACTCGGTGCTGACATGCACCATCTTCAGCGCGACAATCTTCAGCCCGCGGCGCTCGAACCGATTGATGATCTCACCGGCCAATCCGCGCTGCACCGCGTCGGGTTTGAGCATGACAAACGTGCGTTCCACTGAACTCTCCTTCTGCAACATAAAGGCCTTCGAGGTCTCAAGCCATGCTATGCCTGGCCCAGACCTCGAAGGTCTGCAATACCTGAAGGAGAGTATAGCATCGGTCCGGCTGGGTGTTCAAAAATACACGGGCGTTACGCCAGCCCGTGCTCCTTGCGCACCAGGTACAGCACCCGGTCCACCGGCGTCTCCGCCCAGCCGGGCACGCCCGCGGGGTCAACGCCCGGCGCCGCATCGCGCAGCAGCGCGCGGCAAGTATCTGCAACCCCGTGTGCGAGGATGGGCAGGTTGTATCCGCCTTCCAGCACCACTACCAGCCGCCCGTCGCACAGCCGCTCCGCCAGGCTGACGACGCCCGTCGCAAGCTGCCAGTAGCCCGCGAGCGACAGGTGCAACCCTGCCAGCGGGTCCTTCCAATGCGCATCGTAGCCGGCGGAGACGAGGATGAGTTCGGGCCGGAACCGCTCCGCCAGCGGGACGACCACTTCATTGAACAGCCGCCGGAATCCCTCATCCCCGACGCCTGCGGACAGCGGGAGATTGGCCGTGTAGCCGCGGCCCGCGCCGGTGCCAGCCTCGCGCCAGTCGCCCGTGCCGGGATAGTGCGGGTACTGGTGCGTGGAGATGAACATGACCTGGGGGGATTCGTAGAAGATGTCCTGCGTGCCGTTGCCGTGGTGCACGTCCCAGTCGAAGATGAGCACGCGGTCCAGGCCGAATGCGTCGAGCGCAGCCTGCGCCGCGACCGCGATATTGTTGAAAATGCAGAAGCCCATGCCCCGGCTGCGCTCTGCATGGTGGCCGGGCGGCCGGACGAGCGCGATGCCGTTGTGCACTTCCCCGCGCAGCACCGCGGCCGTCAGCTCCGCAGTCCCGCCTGCAGCCAGCCGCGCCACCTCGTTCGTCCTGCCGACGAGGTAGGTATCGGGGTCCAGATAGCCGCCCCCGCGCGCGCTGACCTGGCGAACGCGCGCGATGTGCGACTGGTCATGCACTCGGCTGAGCAGCGCGTCGTCCGCCGGCCGTGCAGGCACAGGCTGCATCCGCGCCAGCAGGCCGGCAGAAGACAATTCCGCCAGGATGGCCGTGAGCCGCGCGCTGCTCTCCGGATGATCGGTCAGGTCATGCTCCAGGAAGAGCGGGTCGTAGACGTAGCCAGTCATTTCTCTCATATTGCGGCTCAGAGCTGAGGTGCGGCCTCTATACCTCGCTGGATGCAGTGCCGCTATCTTAGCAGAGCGACAGGCGATTGTAAAGCCTTTTGTCGGACGTCCTGACGTCCGGAGTGCGCAGGCTGTGCTACAATACGGGACGACAACTTAGCGTGAGAGTGTAGCGTGGCACATCCAACCACCCGCAAATATGACCCGCCGCCGGGGGTCGTGGCTCTCGGCACACACGTCGAGGTCGAGCTGAGCACGGTCGAGGGCGACGCCGAACACCTGGCCTTCGACATCGTGCCCGACGAGGCCGCGGACTTCGCCGCAGGCTTCCTGGGCGCGAGCACCCCGTTGGCACGAGCCCTCATGGGCCGGCCCGCCGGCACGGCCGTGCCTTACGTGGCCGGCGACATCGTCCGGGCAACCATTCTGTCCGTGCGCCTGAGCGAGCGCGCAGCGGACACGGACGCAGCCGCGGCGCGGGATGCCGCAACGCGCGAGGCCGTCGAGCGCGCCAAGACGGAGGACACCATCCGCCTGGCCCTCACTTTCAGCTCCAAGTGGGGCGACTATGACCCCACGCCTCTCGAACCGAACGCGCAGGACGAAGATGAGCCAGATGACGATCCGGCTGGTTGACACCCCGGAGGACATGGCACGGGTCGAACTTCTCCAGGCCGCGGTCTGGCCGGGCGCCGATCTGGAGGTCGTCCCCGCCCATGTGCTGCTGACCGTCGCACACAACGGCGGGCTGGTCGCGGGCGCATTCGATGGCGACCGGTGCGCCGGGTTCGTGTGGGGCTTCCCCGGCTTCGACGAGCGGACCACGCCCCCGCGGCTCAAACACTGCTCGCACCAACTGGGCATCCATCCTGACTATCGCCTGTCCGGCCTGGGCTTTGCGCTCAAGCGCCGGCAGTGGGGCTTTGTGCGGCAGCAGGGCCTCGACCTCATCACCTGGACTTATGACCCGCTGATGGCCCGCAATGCACGCCTCAACATCGGCAAGCTCGGCGCGGTGTGCAGCACCTATCGCCGCGACGAATACGGCCCGCTGCGCGACGCGCTCAACGCGGGGCTGCCCACCGACCGCTTCCAGGTGGACTGGTGGCTGTCCTCGGAGCGCGTCACGGCGCGCATGTTGGGGCCGCAGCCGCCGGTGCCGAAGCTCGCAGATCTGCTCGCGGCCGGCGCCCGCCTGCTCAATCCCCCGTCGCCGGACGGCGCGCCGCAGCCGCCCGAGCCCGACCTCACAGCCGCGTTCCCCGATGCCATCCTGGTCGAAATCCCGCCGGACTTCCTCGCGCTGAAGGCGGAGGATGCCGGCCTCGCGCTGGCCTGGCGGCTCGGCACGCGGGCTGCGTTCGAGGGACTGTTCGGCCAGGGCTACGCGGTGACCGACTTCCTGCGCGAGCAGAGCCGCGCCCTGTATATGTTAACTCGGGAGACCCAGAATGCACATTGACCGCATCACCCTGCACCACCTGCGGATGCCGCTCGTGGCGCCGTTCGAAACCTCCTTCGGCCGCATCACGGAGCGCGAGGGCATCCTGCTCGTCGTGCAATCCGAGGGGCTGACGGGCTATGGCGAGTGCGTCGCAGACCACGACCCCGGCTACGCGTACGAGACTGCGCTGACCGCGTGGCACATCCTGGCTGACTTCCTGGCCCCGGCCATCCTCCGCCAGACGCTCGATGGGCCGGCGGACTTCCAGCGCCGCGTCGCGCAGGTGCGCGGGCATCCGATGGCGAAGGCCGGTCTGGAGATGGCGCTCTGGGACCTGCAGGGGAAGCGCGAGGGCAAGTCGCTGGCTGAGTTGCTCCGCGGGACGCGCACGCGGGTGGATGTGGGCGTGTCGGTCGGGTTGCAGGCGTCGCCCGCTGCACTGACGGAACGGGTGGGCCGCTACCTGGCGGACGGCTATCGCCGCGTCAAGATCAAGATCAAGCCGGGCCGCGACGTGGCCGACGCGACCGCCGTGCGCCGGGCCTACCCCGACCTCCGCCTGCAGGTGGATGCCAACTCCGCGTACACGCTGGAGACCGCGCCGGCGCTACAGCCGCTCGATGACCTGGGCCTCCTGCTGATCGAGCAGCCGCTCTCCGAGGATGACCTGTGGGATCACCGGCTCATCCAGGCGCGTTTCCGCACGCCCATCTGCCTGGACGAGAGCATCCTCTCGGCCCGTCACGCGCGGCAGGCGCTGGAGATGGAATCATGCCGCGTCATCAACATCAAGGCGGGCCGCGTCGGAGGCCTGGGCGAGGCGGTGGCCATCCACGACCTCTGCCATGCGCAGGGGATTCCGGTCTGGTGTGGGGGGATGCTGGAGACGGGAGTGGGTCGGGCGAGCAACCTCGCGCTGGCGAGCCTGCCGGGCTTCACGCTGCCCGGCGACATCTCAGCCTCTGACCGCTACTACGCCGAGGACATCACACAGGAGCGCTTCACGCTCAACCCCGACAGCACGATCGACGTGCCCGCGGGCCCGGGCCTCGGCGTCACCCTCGACCCCGCGGCCGTGGACCGCTACACGGTCACGCGCGAGGAAGTGACGGGGTAGCGTCAAAGACCAGGCATTAATAGAACGCTGATGAACGCTGATTGAACTGATTTATATGATCCAAAAGAGGATCATCGTAATCAGTCTGATCAGCGTTCATCAGCGTTCTATTAATTGCTGGTCACCGTGATCGGCCGGATGGCCTCCCACTGGTCTGCGATGCGGGTCTGCACTTCGTTCAGGTGGCGATACAGGCCGTCGCGCGCCATCAGCTCGCGATGCGTGCCCTGGTCGACGATCTGCTTCCCTTCCAGCACGACAATCTGGTCCGCATTGCGGATGGTCGAGAGCCGGTGCGCGATGATGAGCGTCGTCCGGCCCACCATCAGCCGCTCCAGCGCCTGCTGGATGAGCAGCTCGGTCTCCGTGTCTACCGAGGACGTGGCCTCGTCGAGGATGAGGATGGGCGCGTCCTTCAGCACCGCACGAGCGATCGCGAGCCGCTGCTTCTGTCCGCCGGAAAGCTTGACGCCCCGCTCCCCGATCAGCGTGTTATAGCCGTCGGGCAGCCGCTCGATGAACTCCGCTGCGTTGGCAACCGCCGCCGCGCGCAGCACCTCTTCCTCGGTCGCATCCGGGTTGCCGAACAGGATGTTCTCGCGGATGGTCCCGTGGAAGAGGAAGACATCCTGCAACACGATGCTGATCTGCTGGCGCAGGCTGCTCAGCTTGATGTCGCGCAGGTCGACCCCGTCCAGCGTGATGCGCCCCTCGCAGACATCATAGAAGCGCGGGATGAGGCTCGCCAGCGTGGTCTTGCCGACGCCCGTCGGCCCGACCAGCGCCACGACCGTGTTCGCAGGAACGACCAGGTTGATGTGCTCAAGCACGGACTCGCCCTGGCTGTAGGCGAACGAGACATCCTCGAAGGCCAGCGCACCCGCGGCGCGCTCCTTCAGCGTGATGGCATGGCGCGTCTCGTCCACCTCGGGCTCTTCCTTGAGCAGCTCCGCCACCCGGTCGCCGCCCGCGAGCGCCTCCTGGATGGCCTCCCACGCGCCGCTCAACGCGCGCACGGGGTTATAGAACATCTCCAGGTACAGGAAGAACGCGACCAGGTCCGCAATGGACAGAACCTGTTGGAAGGCCAGCTTGCCGCCGAAGTAAATCACGATGATCGTGCCCAGGGACGAGGCGAAGTCCACGAAAGGCTGGAAGGTCGCCATCAGCCGCAGCGCGTTCAGCATGGAATCCCGGTAGCTGTGGATGTGCTTCCGCACGCGCAGCGCCTCGCGTTCCTCCTGCGTGAAGGCCTTGATCTCACGGATGCCCGACAGGTTGTCGTTGAGCGTCGCGTTGAGCTGGCCCAATTCCTTCTGCCGCTCGCGGAACGCGGGCCGCACGTAGCGTGCAAAGCTGCGCATCGCGATGATGACCAGCGGGATGGGCACGAGGCTCATCAACGCCAGCCGCCATTCCATGGCAAACAGCACCGCCGCCACGCCGACCAGCGTCAGCGCGTTGACCACCACGTCCGGCACGGCATGGGCGATGAGCCGCTCGAACAGGTCCGAGTCGTTGACCATGCGCGACATGAGCTGGCCGGTCTGCTTGTCCTCATAGAAGCGCAGCGAGAGGCGCTGCAGATGCTCGTAGATCTGCTGGCGCACGTCCGAGACGACGCCCCAGCCGGCGACGTGAGCCATGTAGGAGCGCACGAACTGCAACATCCCGCGCAGCACGTAGACAACGAGCAGGACCACCGCCAGCCGGGTCACGAGCGACTGCGACTCCGCATCCCAGACGCCGGCTTCCACCGCCGCGACGAGCGTGCGCACGATCCACGGGCCCAGAAGCTGGACGCCGACCAGCGCGATCATGCTGAAGACGGTCAACGCCAGCGCGAGCCGGTAGCCACGAGCCTTTTGAAAAACGAATAGAAGTGTACGCATGACGATAATCCACTAACCTTTGACTAAAACAGTGTCTCGAAGGGCACCGCCACCGGCGCATCCTCCGTGATGACGCGGCACAACATCCGCATCAGCGGCAGGTCACGGGAGGTGATCTTGCCGTCGCGCTCCCAGGCGGGCAGAACCTGGGCCATCTGCCTGATGATATACGCGCCTTCCAGCGTCTCGCCGGCCATCTCCTGCACGGCCTGCGTGTAGGTGCGGCCGCTGCCGAGCAGGCGGCCCAGGCGGATCGTCCGCCCGCCGACGCATGTCACATACTGGTCTCCCACGCCGGGCAGCCACGTGACGTTCGCCGTGTCCCCGCCCAACAGCCCCACGATGCGGGTCATCTCGTGCGCGCTGGCGCCGAACAGGGCCGCAGCCAGGTTATACATCTGCGCGCCCGCCTCATCGGGGCTGGCCTCGCGGTCGAGCAGACCTGCGGCCATGCCGACCGCGACCGTGTACGCGTTCTTGAGCGCCGCGCACACCTCGACGCCGGTGATATCGGTCGAGGTCCAGATATGGTAATACGGCGTCGCAAAGGCTGCCTTGAGCCTCGGCAGCGCCTCCGCATCGCGCGACGTGAAGACGACGCACGACTGGCGCCGCCCGGCCAGCTCACCGGCGATGCACGGCCCTGCAATGGCGGCCAGCGACACCCGATCCCGGACGCCTTCGGGCAGCTCGCTGCGCAGCACATCCGGCAGGATGCGCGGCTGGCCCTCCGGCGCGGCCTCCAGCCCCTTGGTCACGGCGATCACCGTCGCGCCCGGCCACAGCAACGGACCGAGCGTGCGCCCGATCCAGTGGACGCCGAGCGAATTGACCCCGCTCACGATGATATCCGCGCCGTCGAGCGCCTCGGCCAACTGCTCGACGAAGTAAGGCGTCACGCCCGCAGGCAGCGGACGGCGCAGCCGGGGGTGGAAGCCACGGTCCAGGCACGAACGGATGATGTCCCCGTCCAGGTGCGTCCCAACAAGCCGGACGTGATGGCCGTTATCCGTAAGGGGCCAGGCCACTGCCGTGCCCATCAACCCCGCGCCGACGATCGTGACGTTTGCCATCTGCTGATCCTTTCACCGATTGCAGGCCTGCCCTGCAATCTTGCCTGTGACCCAGGCCCACAGAAAGTTATACCCCCCGATGGGGCCAAAAGCGTCGAGCATTTCGCCGCAGAGATACAGCCCCGGCGCGATGCGGCTCTCCAGCGTGGCCGGGTCGACTTCGTCCAGCGCGACCCCGCCGCCCGTCACCTCCGCCACGCGGTAGCCCTCATGGCCCGACCAGGGCAGCGCGTAGTCGGTGAGGGCCTCGACCAGCCGTCCCCGGTCCTCGCGGCGCAATTGATCCGCCATGATCGCGCTCAGGTTCAGCTCGCCGAGCAGGAGGGCCATCAGGCGGTCGGGCAACTGGCCGCGCGACCCGGCACGTAACGCCGCGGCCAGCGAGCCGCGCGCGGTCCGCAGGCGCTCGTCCCATTCCGTCGCGGGCACGTCCGTCCACGCCACGCGCACCGCAGGCCGCGGCCCACCGACAAAGGTCGACCGGATGGGAAGGTGCGAGATGTTCAGCACGGCCGGCCCGCTGTAGCCGCGATGGGTGAACAGGAAACCGCCGCGGCCCGACAGCGCGCCTTTGCCCTGCCCCACCGAAACGGTTGCGGTCAGCGAGAGACCGGCCAGGGCCTTGTGCGCGGCGGACGAGGTCGTCAGCGGCGTCAGCGCGGGATACGTCGGCACGATACGATGGCCCAACGCCCGCGCCAGGTTAAGCCCCGTGCCATCGCTGCCCGTGGCAGGCACGGAAAGCCCGCCGGTGGCCAGGATCACAGCAGCGGCATAGAGCTGTTCCCCGTCATCGAGGCTCAGCCTCCAGCCAGCGCCCGCCGGCTCCAGCCCAACCAGCCGCGCGCCGGTCCGCAGCTCGACCTTCCGATCCTGCAGCGCGGCGAACAGCGCGTCGAGCACGGTGCGCGCCCTGTTGCTCTCGGGAAAGAGCTTGCCCGTCTCCTCCTCGAGGATGAGCGGCACATCCAGGTCCTCCTGGAAGAACGACAGCACCCGGGGCAGCGGCCACGCCGCGAGGATCTTCTTCACCGTGTTGGGCGAGGCATCCGTATGGAAGTCCGTGTGCTTCGTCCTGGACGGCAGCACGTTGCAGCGGCCGCCGCCGCTGATCAGGATCTTCTGGCCCGGCCGGTCAGAGCCCTCCAGCAGCACGACAGGGCGCAGGCCTGTGGCGGCCCAGATGGCAGCCATCAGGCCGGCCGCGCCCGCGCCGACCACAATAATCTGCTCCGTCTGCCGTCCTGTCATGGAGCTTATTGTACTCCGGCTGCGCGTATTGGGGAAGTTTTGTATGTAGGAAGGGCGTTTAGCTCGCCGCGCTCCCGCCTGCCAGCCGCGCCAGCGCCCATGCGGCATGTTCACGCACCAGCGGCTCGGCATCGGCCAGCAGCGGGGTAAGGGCCGGGATGAGCGAGACGTCACCGGAGTTGCCCGCCGCGACGCACGCGTTGCGCACCAGCCCCCGGCGCTTCGCCCGCAGGAGCGGCGTGCCGCGGAAGCGCGCCCGGAAAGCAGCATCGTCCAACGCCAGCAGCTCGGCCAGCGGCGGCGCGACCCGGTCCAGCTCCGCGCTAAATGTAAGGTTCCGCGCAGGAGGCGCTTGGCGGTTGTACGGGCAGACGGCCTGGCAAACGTCGCAGCCGAAGACCCAATTGCCCATCAACGGGCGCAGCTCCACGGGGATAGAGCCGCGCAGCTCGATGGTCAGGTAGGAGATGCAGCGCCGCGCATTCAGCGAGTGCGGGCCGGTGAACGCCCGCGTCGGGCAGGCGGTCAGGCAGCGGGTGCAGGCGCCACAGCCGGGGAAGGTCGGAAGCTGGACGGGCGAAGCTGGGCTTCGCACGGAAGCTGGCCGCTGGTTGAGTCTTTCGTCCGTCGCCGCCAGTCCTGCATCCAGGTCCTCCGGCACGAGGAGCGCGGCCAGAAAGGTCCAGGAGCCGAGACCGGGGGTGATCAGGCAGGTGTTGCGGCCGATGAAGCCCAGGCCTGCCTGCTCTGCGAAGTCTCGTTCGAGGAGCGGCGCAGTGTCCACACAGGCCTTGCCGAGGGTCTCGCGGCCCGTGCGCTGCCGGATGAAGGCGTCCAGCGCATAGAGCCGCGGCTTGATGACGTCGTGGTAGTCCGGCGCCCAGGCGTAGCGCGCGATGCGGCCGCGCGTCGGGTCATCCCAACCGGGCGGCGGGAGACCCGGATTGTAGTTCGCGGCCAGCACGATCATGGTCCGTGCGCCGTCCAGCAGCCGCGCGGGAGCCAGCCGCAGCGCCGCGCGCTCCGCCAAATAGGCCATCTCGCCATGATGCCCGGCAGCCAGCCAGGCTGTGAACTCTGCGCCATAACGCGGTGCTGCGACCGGCATAGTCGCAGCCAATTCGAAGCCCAGCGACAGGGCATGTACCAGGATTTCAGAGGTGAGTGTCATAATGTCTGATTATAGCATGGTATAATCTGCGTATGTCTGTTGAGCGCGCCCTCGATGCCCTGCGGTTCAATCCCCGGTTCATGCGCAACATCGCCCGTTGGGAGCAACTGCCCGCGCGGCCGCCGCGTTATGCCGGCTTCCCCGAGGATCTGGACGCCCGGCTGACGGCAGCCCTGGCCGCGCGTGATATCCATGCGCTCTACCTGCACCAGGCCGCCGCGGTCAGCGCGGGCCTGCGCGGGGAGCACACGGCGATCGTCACCGCGGCAGCCAGCGGCAAGACGCTCTGCTACAACCTGCCTGTCCTGAACCGGCTGCTCGCCAACCCGACCGACCGCGCGCTCTACCTCTTCCCGACGAAGGCGCTGGCGCAGGACCAACTGGCGGAGCTGCGCACTTTTCTCGATTTCCTGAACGGCGGCGCGCAACCGGAGGCCGCGATCACGCGCGGGAAGCGGAGCAAGGCTCCTTTCCCGACTGCGCCCGCCACAATGCCGCAGCGGGACAGCACAGTCTCGGTTGCACCGCTGACCGCCGCGACCTATGACGGGGACACTCCGAGCGCACAGCGCGCCCGCATCCGCGAGGGCGCGCAGATCATCCTGTCGAACCCGGACATGCTGCACACGGGCATCCTGCCCCAGCACACGCGCTGGGCAGAGTTCTTCACCCATCTGCGCGTCGTCGTGATCGACGAGATGCACATGTACCGGGGGGTGTTCGGCTCGCATATCGCGAACGTGCTGCGCCGGCTGCGCCGCATCTGCCGCTTCTACGGCAGCGACCCGCAGTTCCTCCTGGCCTCCGCGACGATTGCCAACCCGCAGGACCTGGCCGGACGGCTGGCCGGTGCAGCCGTGACGGTCGTCGGCCCGGAGCTGGACGGCGCACCGCACGGCGCGCAGCACATCCTGTTCTACAACCCGCCCATCCTGGACCCGGCCCTCGGCATCCGCCGGAGCAGCACCCAGGAGACCGCGGAGCTGGCCGCCCACTTCCTCGAGCACGACGTGCAGACCATCGTGTTTGCGCGCACGCGGCTGGCGACAGAGTTGATCGTGACCTATGCGCGCGAGCGGAGCACGGAGCTCGCCGCTGCGATTCGCGGCTATCGGGGCGGCTATCTGCCGCTGGAGCGCCGCGCCATCGAGAAGGGCCTGCGCGAGGGCACGGTGCGCGGGGTCGTGGCGACGAACGCGCTGGAGCTCGGCATCGACATCGGCCAGCTCGACGCGGCGCTGCTGGCCGGCTATCCGGGCACGGTCGCCAGCACCCGCCAGCAGATGGGCCGCGCGGGCCGGCGCCAGGGCACATCCGTCGGCCTGCTCGTCGCAGGCGCGGAGCCGCTAGACCAGTACATCGTCACGCACCCGGGCTGGCTGCTCAGCCAGAGCCCGGAGCACGCGCGGCTGAACCCCGACAACGAAATCATCCTCGCCAGCCATCTGCTCTGCGCGGCAGCGGAGCTGCCCCTGCGTGCAGATGACCGCGAGTTCGGCTCAGCCCGGACGCAGGCCCTGTTGCAGGAGTTGGTGGCGACCGGGCAACTCTATGCCGCCGGCGGGCGGCACTTCTGGGCGGGCGACGGCAGCCCGGCCATCAACATCAGCCTGCGCAGCGCGGAGCCGGAGCAGATCGTCATCCAGACGACGGACGAGGCGGGCCGCCCACAAGTTATCGGGGAGCTGGACCGCCACAGCGCACCGGTATTTCTGTACACCGGCGCCATCTACCTCCACGAGGGCGTCAGCTACCAGGTCGAGCGCCTGGATTGGGAGAACGGCCTGGCGCATGTCAGGCGCGTGGCGGTCGATTACTACACGCGACCCGTCGTCGGGGAAGGCATCGAGGTTCTGCGCGTAACAGAGGAACGCACCGCGACGCCCGAGCAGCGCGCGTGGGGCTACAACCGGGCGTGGGGCGACGTCCGCGTGGTCCGGAAAGCATCGGGCTACCGCATCCTGCGCCGCAGCACGGGCGAGATGCTCGGCTTCGGGCCGATCGACCTGCCCGAACAGATCCTCGATACACAGGGCTGCTGGCTCACGCTGCAGGAGGCCCTGATCGAGAAGCTTAAGTCCAGCGGCGCGTGGCTGTCCGCGCCGAACGACTATGGACCGAACTGGCCCGCGCAGCGCGCGGCCGCGCGGGCGCGCGACGGCTACCGCTGCCAGAACTGCGGCACGCCCGAGATGAACGGCCGCCAGCACGACATCCATCACAAGGTGCCCTTCCGCGCGTTTGTCGCGCACGAGCACCTGCGCGAGGGCCTGCCTGCGGAGCTGGCCTGGCAGGTTGCCAACCGGCTGCCCAACCTGGTCACGCTGTGCCCCTCGTGTCACCGGCTGGCCGAGGTCAGCGTGCGCACGCGCTCGGGGCTGGGTGGGGTTGCGGCGCTGCTGGCAGGCGTGGCGCCCCTGTTCCTGATGTGCGACCCGCGCGACTTGGGCATCGTGCCGGAGCCGCAGAGTCCCACGACGGGCCTGCCCACCATCACCGTGTACGAGCACACGCCGGGCGGGGTCGGATATGCGGAGCAGCTTTTCGTCTCCCTGCCGGAGATTCTGGCAGCAGCGCATGACCTGGTAAACGCGTGCCCGTGCGAGAACGGCTGCCCCGCGTGTGTTGGCCCGGTCCTGGAGCACGAGTACATGCTGGATACGAAGATGCTGGCGCGCGCCCTGCTGGCAGAGATGTGTGTGACGCAGGATTAGCCGTTTGCCCTGCACACGGGCTATGGTAAAATAGAGGCGAGTCTTCGTAATGTCCTTCCAGAATTGTGTTGTCCTCGTAACCGGCGGCTCCAGCGGCATAGGATTGGCGACAGCCCGGCTCTTCGGCGAGCTTGGCGCTCACGTTTGGCTGATGGCGCGGGATCGCGCCCGCCTCGACGATGCGCTGGCGCAGATACGGGAACGCTGCACCTGCCCGGCCCAGCAATGTGGCGCGGTCCAGGCGGATGTCGCAGACCCGGATGAGGTCGCGCGCGCCATAGACACGGTCACCGAGGCCGCGGGGCTGCCAGACATCGTCATCAACTCCGCAGGCGCCGTCCATCCAGGCTATTTCATCGAACAGGACCTCGACATCTTCCAGGAGATGATGAAGGTCAACTATTTCGGGACGCTGCACGTCGTTAAGGCGCTCACCCCCGGCATGATTCGTCGGGGCTCCGGCCATATCGTCAACATTTGCTCCGCAGCGGGTTTCCTGCCCGTCTTCGGCTATGCAGCCTACGGCGCGTCGAAGTATGCCGTGCGCGGGCTGTCGGACGTGCTGCGCGTCGAGCTCAAGCCGCACGGCATCCACGTGTCGGTGGTCTATCCGCCGGACACGGACACGCCGCAACTGGCCTATGAGGATGCCCTCAAGCCGCCGGAGACGCGCGCCTTCAACGGCGGCGTGGTGCTGCCGCCGGAGCAGGTCGCCCGGTCCATCATCCAGGGCATCGAGCACAAGCGCCACACCATCACGCCAGGCCTGGAAACAACTGCCATGTACCGGCTGGTCGGCCTGCTACGGGATTGGCAGTATCCCATCCTTGACCTGTTGGTGCAGCGTGCACAGCGGGCCAAATCACAAAATCCGGGGGGACCATGAGCAATATTACCGTTCAGCCTGTCACGGACAAAAAGGGCGTGCTGGACTTTGTCCGCTTCCCCTTCAAGCTCTACCGCGGCGACCCGAACTGGGTTCCCCCGCTCATCGAAGAACGCCGCGACATCTTCAACCCCAAGAAGAATCCCCTGTACGAACACAGCCGCTTCCAGCTCTACCTTGCACGGCGCGACGGCGAGTTGGTCGGCACGATCGGCGCCATCGTCAACGACCGGCACAATGAGGTCCATCACGAGCTGATGGGTGCGTTCGGCTTCTTCGAGTGCATCAACGACCAGTCGGTGGCCGATGCACTGCTCGACACTGCAGAGGCATGGTGCCGGGAACAGGGCATGAAGGTCATGCGCGGGCCGCTCAACTTCTCCATGAACGACGAGGTGGGCACCCTGATCGACGGGTTCGATGAGCCGCCCATGGTGATGATGACCTACAACCCGCGCTATTATCCCGCGCTCATCGAAGGCCACGGCTACAGCAAAGCCATGGACCTGTATGCCTGGATCTACGATATCGAGCAGGGGCTGAAGAACGCGCCGGAGAAGCTGTTCCATGTGGCGCACAAGGCCGTCGAGAAGCAGGGCCTGCGGATTCGCAAGATCGACATGAAGAATTTCGACCATGACGTTGAGCTTTTCAAGGAAGCATATAATCGCGCCTGGCAGCGCAACTGGGGCTTCGTCCCTATGACGGATGCGGAAATCAATCACCTGGTCAAGGGACTGAAGCCGATGATAGACCCTGACCTGATCTTCATGGCCGAGACGCAGGATGGCAAGCCTGCAGGCGTGTCGCTGACCCTACCCGATTTGCACCAGGCGCTGCACGCTTCCGGAGGCGGACGGATGTGGCCCTTCGGTCTGCTCAAGTTCCTCTGGCATCGCCGCAAGATCGACCAGGTCCGGCTCATTGCCATGGGCATGATCGAGGAGTACCGCGGCCGCGGGGCGGATGCAGTCTTCTACCTGGAAACGGCCAAAGCTGCACTCAAGCGCGGCTATAAGCGGCTCGAAGGCTCGTGGATTCTGGAGAGCAATACGATGATGAACCAGATCATCGAGCGACTCGGCGGGATGCGCTACAAGACCTACCGCATCTACGAGAAACCGCTGTGACGGTGCTCATCACCGGCGCGACCGGCTTTGTGGGCGGCCAGTTGGCCGTCGAGCTGGTCCGCCGCGGGCAGACGGTAAGGGTGCTGCGCCGCGGCAACTCCAGCCTCGTCGGCCTGGCCGGCCTGGATGTCGAGGATGTCATCGGTGACATCGTCGACCGGGACGCGGTGATGCGCGCAGTCGAGGGCTGCGACGTGGTCTATCACGTCGCCGCGGTATCGTCGTACTGGCGTGCGCAACGCGAGCAGATTTATTGTGTTAACGTAGGTGGCACGCGGAATGTAGTGGATGCCTGCCTGCAGGCGGGCGTGCAGCGCTTCGTCCATACATCTTCGGCCGCGGCCATCGGGCTGGCGCGCGATGGCCGGCCCGCGGACGAGGACACGCCCTTCGACCCGCAATTGGAGCGGTTCGCCTACGGCCACAGCAAGTATCTGGCCGAGCAAGAAGTCCAGCGGGGCGTGGCTCGGGGCCTGCCCGCGGTGATCGTTAACCCGGCCGTCGTGATCGGGCCGGGCGACCATTACATGATTTCCGGCAGCATCATCGTCGAGTTGGCTCGGCGCTCGCTGCCGGCCGTCCCGCCCGGGGGTGTCTGCATGGCGGACATCGACGCGGTGGTCGCGGGTCACATCGCGGCTGCGGAACGCGGGCGCATGGGCGAACGTTATATCCTGGGCGGCGAGAATCTGACGTATCGCGAGATTGCCACTGTCATCGCGGAGATTGTGGGCCGTCAGGGGCCGCGGCTGACCCTGCCCCGCTGGCTGCTGCTGCCCGCGGCCGCCGCGGTCAACACTTACAGCCGGTTCAGCCCGCGGCCGCCGGTGATGAGCAGTGACCAGATTCGCCTGTCCGTGCACAACGCCTTCTTCAGCTCGGAAAAGGCCCGTCGCGAGCTTGACTATCCCATCTTGCCGTTCCGCGCTGCCGCAGCCAGGGCCTATCGCTGGTATGCAGAGCACGGCTACCTGAAATAACGGAGCAATCATGGATATCTTCGAGAAATGCTACGGCTTCACGGAAGCCAAAGAGGCCATCGAGGCCGGGATTTATCCCTACTTCATTCCACTGACCGCAAACGAAGGCACCGAGGCCATCTTCCGGGGCCATCGACTGATCATGTGCGGCTCGAACAACTATCTCGGCCTGACGACCGACCCGCGCGTGCGACAGGCCGCGATCGAGGCCATCCAGACCTATGGGACGAGTTGCACCGGCTCGCGCTTCCTGAACGGCACGCTGGAGATGCATGAGCACCTCGAGCGCGAGTTGGCCGAGTTCGTCGGCAAGGAGGCTGCGCTGGTCTTCTCCACCGGCATGCAGGTCAATCTCGGCGCCATCAGCGCGCTCGCCAGCCGCGGCGACTATGTCATCCTGGATAAAGAGGATCACGCCAGCATCGTCGACGGCGCCAAGCTGAGCTTCGGAGAGGTCAAGCGCTTCGGCCACCAGGACATGGAGGAGCTGGAGCGGCTGCTCGCGCGGCTGCCGCAGGACAAGGGCAAGCTGGTCGTCGTGGACGGGCTCTACAGCATGGAAGGCGACATCGCGCCCCTGCCGGAGTTGGCGCCGCTGTGCAAGAAGTACGGCGCGCGCCTGATGGTGGATGACGCGCACGCCATGGGTGTGTTGGGCGGCGGCCGCGGCACGGCGGCTCACTTCAACATGACCGATGAAGTAGACCTTATTATGTCCACCTTCAGCAAGTCATTTGCTTCCCTGGGCGGCTTCATCGCCGGCGACGAACAGGTCATCCACTACATCAAGCATCACGCGCGGTCGCTCATCTTCAGCGCCAGCATCCCGCCGCCGAACGCCGCGGCTGCGCTGGCCGCACTCAAGATCATGCGCGACGAACCGGAGCGTGTGGCGAATCTGGAGAAAATCGCCGACTACATGCGCAAAGGCTACCGGCAATTGGGCTTCAACATCGGCAACTCCACGACGCCCATCATCCCGGTCATCATCGGCGAGAAGATGCTGACCATCTATGTGTGGAAGCGGCTGTTCGATGAGGGCGTGTTCGTCAACCCGGTGCTGTCGCCCGGCGTGCAGCCCGGCCGCGAACTGCTGCGCACCAGCTACATGGCGACGCATACGATCGAGCAGATGGATCGGGTCCTGGAGGTCTTTGAGAAGGTCGGCAAGGAAACGGGGCTGATCTAAAAAAATCACACTCTTCGAGGTCGTGCGAACCGAAGGTTCGCACGACCTCGAAGAGTTCTATCTCTTCTTATAATCCACAAACCGGTAGCCCACCCCGCGCTCGGTCAGGATATAGCGGGGATTGGAAGGATCAGGCTCGATCTTCTTGCGCAGATAGGTGATGTAGAGGCGCAAGAGCTGGTTGTCGTCGCGATACTCCGGCCCCCACACCTTCGCCAGCAGCGTCTCCTGCGGCACAATCCACCCGGCATTCTCCACCAGGTGCGACAGCAACCGGTACTCCGTCGGGCGGAGCTTGATGGGCTCCCCGCGTGCGATGACCTGACGCCGCGGGAAGTCAATCGCCAGGTCCTCGTCGATGACCAGCGGCTCACCGGCGGATGGCTTGGCCGGCTCCACGCGGCGGAGCACGGCACGGATACGGCTCGACAGCTCGCGCGGGCTGAACGGCTTGGTCACATAGTCATCCGCACCCAAGTCCAGCCCCCGAATCCGGTCATCCTCGTCGCTCTTGACCGTGAGCATGATGACCGGCACCGCTGACACCTCACGGATCCGCTCCAGCGTCTCGAACCCGTCCATATCCGGCATCATCACATCCAGGAGCACCAGGTCCGGCAAGACATCGCGCACCTTGTTGAGTGCAGCCAGGCCATCGTCCGCCTCCGTGACCTCGTACCCCTCCAGGTCCAGGTTCATCCGCACGAAGCGGCGGATGCGCGGCTCGTCATCCACAACCAGAATACGCTTCTTCATACCCGTTCTTCCTGTTCCTGGCACACGGGCAGGGTGAAGAACACCGTGGTTCCCCGGCCCGCTTCGCTGCGCAGCCAGATACGCCCGCCATGCGCCTCCACGATGGAACGGCAGAGGTACAGGCCCAACCCCGCGCCCTGGGTGCTGCGCCGCAGACTCGAATCCACCCGGTAGAAGCGCTGGAACAGCCGGCCCTGCTCGGCCTCCGGGATGCCGATGCCCTGGTCGGCCACATACATCGTCACCTGGCTGCCCTGCTGCCAGCCGCCGACGCGGATTTCGCCGCCTTTCGGGGAGTACTTAACTGCATTACTGAGCAGGTTGTTGAACACCTGCCGCAGACGCTCCTCGTCGGCCTCAACACAGGGGAAGTCAGGCGGAAAGTCCAGCACAAAGTGATACCTGTCTGCCGTGCCAGCCTGCTCGACCTGCACCCGGAAGCCATCCACCACGCTGGCGGCCAATGCGGGCGCCGGCACATCGGTCCGTTCGATCGTGAAGCCGCCGGCCTGGATGCTCGACGCGTCCAGCAGGTTATTGATCAGTGCATTGAGGCGATCGCTTTCCTCCCCGATGACGGCCAGCCCCTCGCGCACGGTTGCGCGGTCCCAATCGGCATCCTCGCGCGCGAGCGTGCTGGCATAACCCTTGATGAGCGCCACCGGCGTCTTGAGCTCGTGCGAGATGACCGAGACGAACGTGGACTTCATCTCCTCGGCCTCACGAAAGCGGGTGATATCCACGACATTGGCAATGACGTTGAGCAGGCGGCCTTCCTCGTCATAGAGCGGCGAGTACGTCACGCTGACCGCGATGCGCGATCCGCCGGGCCGGGTCAGACGGCCGTCCGTTGTCACAGGCTTGCCCTCGGAGAACAAGACTTCGTGTCGCTCGGCATCGCACAGGTGCGGCCCGGAGACATCCTCCAGCGCCAGGACCTCGTAGCAGGGCCGCCCGATAGCCTTGTCCGCGGCCCAGCCGGTCATCTGGCTCAATGCCCGGTTGAACACCTGGATGCGCAGCTCCGGGTCGAGAATCATCACGCCGTCCGCGCTGCGGTCGATAATGGCGTTGAGCTGGCCCTTCTCCGCGCTGACCTGTTCGTACAGCTGCGCGTTGCGCACGGCGATGGCCGCCTGATCCGCAAAGCTGGCGAGCACGTCCTCATCGTTGGCGCTGAACGCGATGCTGCCGCTGCGAAACAGGTAGATGACGCCGAGCAGGCGCTCCTGGAAGATGAGCGGCAGGGCGATGACCTGGCTGAGCGGCAGCCGCACCGCGCGGGCGACCAGGTTGAGCCGGGCCTGGAGATCGGGCAGGGCGTAGCCGTCCGCCTGCACCGGCAGGTCGGCCAGCAGAGGTGCAAAGCGGGGCAGCAATGCCGTGGGGATGCCGGAGCTTGCCAGGATGGTCAGGGCAGCGGCCTGGCCACGGCGGAGCGCAATCAACCCGGCCTCCGCGCGCACGAGGTCGGCGGCGCTGTTAAGGATGAGGCGAAGGAGCGACGGCAGGTCCAGCCGGGAGGTCATCGCCCGGCTGATCTGCAACAGGTATTCGCGCTGGCGGAGCTGATAGCTGATCACATTGGGTCCCGTCTGATGCCTGGGCTTACTGCCGTCCTACCACCCGAACCGCTCCTCCCGCCAGGGGTCGCCTTCCATGTGGTAGCCGTTGCGTTCCCAGAAGCCGGGGTGGTCTTCGGCCAGGAACTCGATGCCGCGCAGCCACTTGGCGCTCTTCCAGAAGTACTTCTTGGGTACGAGCAGGCGCAGCGGATAGCCGTGGTCAGGCTCGAGCGGCTTGCCGTCGTACTCGAATGCCAGCATGGTGTCATCGTCGTCCAACACTTCGAGGCCGACGTTCGCGGTGAACCCGTGCTCGCAGTGCGCCATGACATGGGTCGCTTCCGGCTTGACCTTGATTATCTTCGCAAGTTCGCGCCAGGGAATGCCCGTCCATGCCGTATCGAGCTTGCTCCAGCGTGTGACACAGTGAATGTCCACGGTCTGCGTCGCGTGGGGCAGTTGCATCAATTGCTGCCAGGTCAACCGGAGAGGCTGTTCCACCAGGCCGAAAATCCGAAAGTCCCACTTGTCCAGGTTGGTGTAAATGGGCACCGAGCCGTAGTGCAGGACCGGGAACTTCTCCGTGACGAACTGGCCCGGCGGCACGCGGTCGTCCTCGCTGGATTCAGGGACGTTAGTGACCCGCTTAAGCCGCTCGACGCGCTTCAGCGGATTTTCAAAACGCATAACTTGCCTCCGTGGCTGCACCTGGTCAGATAGGTGAGATGCATAGCAGAAGTCGGTTGCTTTATGTACACGCCATTCTAACAAGGGCCGTGTTGCCGGTAAGTAAGCCGGGCAACCGTTGAGGACGGAGGACGCACGACCGGGGGATGACAGCAGGGTTTGCATCTGAGGATGCAAACTCCTCAGTACGGATGCAAACTCCTCAGTACGGATGCAAACTCCTCAGTACGGATGGAAATCCCTCAGTACGGATGGAAGCTCCTCAGTACGGATGGAAATCCCTCAGTGCGGAGGCAAGCTCCTCATCCTGTTCACCCGTTCACCCGTTCACCCGTTCACCCGTTCACCTGCTCTCCTGTTCTCCTGTTCACCTGTTCACCTGCTCACCGGATCGCTGCCACAGATACCACGCGGAGGCGCGCTCGCGGTCCATGCCGTGCTGTACGAAGCAGAGGGAGAATGCAGGGGCAAACAGGACGAGGTCTGCCGGCCCGACGCCGCTGGCCCCACCCTCGCCGCCCGCGTCACGGGAGAAGGCATAGAGCAGGTAGTAGCCGCCCGGCGCCAGGTGATGCGCCAGGGAAGCTGCATAGTCCGGCCGGCGTTCGGCAGGCAGGCTGTGAAAGCACCCCACGTCGAGCGCGAGGGTCGCGGTCAGGTGCAGGAAACGCAGGCCGGCTACATCCCCGCGCAGGAACCAGGCAGGCAAAGCCTCCGCACGCGCCTGTGCGGCCGCGCGGGCCAGCGCAGGCTGGGCGATGTCCACGCCGGCGACCCGGAAGCCGTGCCGCGCGAGGTACCGGCTGCTGACGCCGCTGCCGCAGCCCAGGTCCAGCGCCCAACCGGGCGTGAGCAGGCCCGACTCGACCAGCGCCACGACCTCCGGCGGCACGATGCCTGTGTCCCACGGTGTCTCACCGCTGTCGTAGCGCGCATCCCACCAGGCCGGCGAACCATGGGGCGGGCCGGCAGGAGCGATTTCAGCCATTGGGCAAGTCAAACTCAGCCAGCACAGGCAGATGATCTGAGGCGATGCGGGCGGTCGGATGGTCGAAGGGATGGCATGCCAGCAGATGTTCTGCGGCGGCAGCCGAGGCGAAGATGTAGTCGATGCGGCGCTCAGGTTCTGCGGCCGGGAAGGTGGCCCCATCCGCCGCGCCGGCTGTCTGCCGGTAGCGCCCATAGGCATCCGTATACCCTGCCCGCTGCACCTGTTCGATCAGGTCAAAGGCCGGGACGGGCCAGTTCTGCGCCTGCTGATAGGCGGCCAGTTGCTCGCGTGCAACAGCGGAAGGGTAATCCACCGCAGCCAGCGCATTGAAGTCGCCCAGCAACAGGTGTGGTCTGGCCCGGTCACGCAGCAGCCAGGTCAGCGCGGCCGCCCATTGCACCAGACGGAGCGCCTCGACGCGGTGGTCCAGGTGAGTAACGTAGACCGTCAACGGCCGCCCGGAGGGGATGAGAATACGCACCTCCAGCAGCCCGCGCTTGCCGTAGGATGTCATGGGGGCAAGGTGATGGGCGGCAAAGGCGAGCACCGGCCAGCGCGAGAGCAGTGCATTGCCGTAAGGTGGGTGGTCGGGAGGGTTGTCAGGTCGTCCCTGTGCCGGCTGCGTGGGGCCAAAGGCCCAATGCATGCCCAGCCGGTCGGCCAGGTCAAGAAGCGCCGGTGCGCCGGCAGGCTGGCCGACAGGCTGGGGATGGAAGACCTCATTCAGCCCCACGACATCCGCGCGGCTCGCTGCGATGACCTCCGCCACCAGCGCGACATTCGGCGCGCCTTCGGCGGTCCGCCAGCCGTGGACGTTGTAAGTGAGGACCTTCATGACGTCACTCCCCTGCGCATCTCGGAGCATCCTTAGCGGGATGGCGCCCCGCAGTCGGGGTCGCACGAAGTCGAAGAATGCTTTGGTGCGTCCGGGCTGCCTATGCGGGCAGGGCTTCGCCCTGCGGCCAGCCCCACTCCACGATCAGCGGGCGGTGGTCGGAGGCCTGGTGCGTCACGTCGCCGCTCACCGCTTGCGCCGAGCGCAGACCGTGGGCCCAGCGCAGCGGGAGGAACAGGAAGTCAATGCGCACCAACGGGGAATGCGACGGGAAGGTGCGGCCCGCTCCGTTGCCGACCGCATGGAACGCGTCCTGATAGCCGGCGGCAGCCAGCATCCGCAGCACCGGGGGCAGCAATAAGCGCGTGTTGCGGCCCAAGAATCCCGGCGTGTTGAAATCACCGACGAGGAAATGAGGGCCATGCTGCGCCATGCGTTTCAACACGCCCTGGATCTGCAGCAAGCGCGTACCCTCGAAGGCATGATCCAGATGGGTGACGAAGGCAGTGAGCTCACGGGCTGAGCCGCCGGCCAGCGTGGCGCCCAGGAGCGAGCGCTGTTTGCTGCTCGGCAGGCGGGGCAGCAGTGTATTGGTCACATCGCGCAGCGGGAAACGGCTCAAAAGCGCATTACCGACCGGTCCCTGCCAGCCCGGGCCGTAGTCCAGCCAACCGCTTGGCCCAAAGGCATATCGCATGTTCAGCTTCTCAGCCAGTTCGGCCAGCGGCGCGTACGTCCGCCCGTTCATGGTGACAGGGTGGAGGACCTCGTTCAGACCGACGACATCCGCGCCGGCGTCACGAATGACACTTGCCAGCCGGTCCAGATCAAGACGCTGATCTCGTCCGGCCCACCGGTGGATGTTATAAGTCATCAGGCGCACCGGGGCAGATTCCCGGCTACTATCGGGGAGTTTAGCTAACCGCAATAAGTGATCTCCGTACAAGGTTCCTAACATGAATAACAGCATCGAACCCGTGATGGCTTCGACGCTGCACACTGGCTTAGTTTACCACAATCCCAACAGGTCTCAAAACCGACATCCACAGCCTAAGCGAATAACCTTGTGGACAACATTACATTTCCCCCACATCCGTCCACAGAGGACGGACGGTCGCAGGCAGTGCCGGGATGGCGCCGAAACTCACCGAACACCACATGCAGGTGCGTGCCGGATTTCACACGCGAGATAGGGCATGTGGCCTCCTGGTTGCCTCGAAGTTTGATGCAGGCGGCAACCAGGGGGTTACGCACAGGCGAACCGCACTTGGCCGCGCGACCGGTAGTGCCTCTTGCCGCATCGAAACCCACTAGTCGGGGGCGCGCCGGCCAGTATGGCATTCACTGTGAGCTTTATCCACATATCCCCAGTCCCTACTACGACAATTAACTTCTTATCTTCTTCTGAGGAATATGTTTATGTGTTACAAACGACCGCCCAGGATTTGTCAACCTTAATATTAGCGAAAATCTATTGACAGACTGGCGTAACTCTGGTATAGTAAAAACGCCACTTGAGAAGAACATCGAAAATAACAACGTAAACTCATGAATCGACCGCAAAGACGTGGAGGGATTGGTTCCAAAGCGAGACTGGCAGGGACACAGAGGTACAGTTGAGAAATCGGTTACGGAACAAGTGGCCAGAGAGCCCCGAGAAATCGAACGGCAATTCTAAGCTCGAAGCTTACCAGGAAACTGGCATTCTCGCAGGTCTGTAGTAGGGGTAACGTCTGGATAAGGCGAAGCTCAGAACAAGACCTCAACGAGAATAAAGAGCGAGCAAGAGAACGGGAAAGCCAGACGGTTGCTTGGGGCCTCTGCATTTAACCGGCATCTGGGACCCGGTTGTGCAACCTTCGGTTGCCGAGATCGGCCGGAATAACAAAAGGGACCGGACCGCCTCATGAGGTGGTCCGGTCCCTTTTGTTCACTCGCCGCCCGACACGTAGAAGTTCCCGCGGGCTTCCATCTGCTCGAGCCACGCCGCCAGGTCCTCACCCGAGGCCCGCACGCGCGGAATGTGATACGGGTCGAAGGTTTCGGCCAGAGGGGAGGTGGCGAGGCCCTGGTTCGTGCCGACTGCGGCTGCATAGCTGTAGGATTGCTCTCCGTACGCGCCTGCGCGCAGCAGCGCCGGGTCGCGCGGAAAATCGCCGTTCAGCAGCGCCAGCGACGTCACGGCATAGTCGTCGCCGATCCACTCCGCGACCTGGGCCGCCGGTTGGCCGAGCGCCTGCTGAACTTCCTCCGGCGTCAGCTCGCCCAGCGGACGGTCGGTCAGCGGCTGCACGCCCACCTCCATGCCCCAGCCGCGCAACAACTGCAGCTTGACCGCAGCCACATCGTTCGTGCCGAACAGACCGTCACCGGGGCGGCCGGCCTCCTGACGGACAAAGAAGGTCGCGCGCCGCGGCCAGTCTGCAGGATGCTCGGCGTTGAACGCCAGCAGCACGCCGACGGCGCTCTGTGGGTCCACCTGGCCGCCTTCCAGCAGGCGGAACTGGCTGGCGGGCGAGTCGTCGAAGGTCAGGACGACCGCGCGCTTCCCTGCGGGCACGGCGGACAGCTTGCCGGGCGTGAGGTCACTCAGGTTCACCGGGAAGAAGCCGGCTGCCAGCAGCGCCTCCAGGTCTGCGCGCAGCAGCTCGGGCGTAAGTGCGCCGGGGGCGGCCGCTTCGCCGGGCAGGGCGAAATCGCGGAACGCGAGGACCAGCACCTGCCCCGCGATGTTAGGCGGGAAGCTGGGCTCGGTGTTGACGAGAGCGGCACGGCTGTAGCGTACCGCCGGGTCCCACAGGTACCAGCCGCGTGCCCCGGCCTCGCGTGCGCCGTCCATCTGTGCGCGGATCTCGCCGGGGGTGTAGTCGCGCCAGTCGAACGCGTAGTCGCCGAAGTCCTGGAGCCAGGGACGTATCTCGACGGCCGGGTTCACCGCGCGGGCCCGTTCCACCGCACGGATCGTGCTCAGGTGGACGATCTCGTAAGGGTAAGCAATCGCGTTGGCATACTTGGGATTCTGGCCGGGCAGCCCATTCGCAAACGTCGAGGGATAGACCATGGGCGCCAGATAATCTACGTAGGGCGCGAGCGCCTCGATCTCCTGCCCGATGCCCACGTCGTCGTTTACCCAGGGCGCATAGCCAAAGATATCCACGCCGAAGGTGACCCCATACGGCGCAAGCGCGGCCTGCGCGCTGCTGAGCAGCCCGGCAATAGCCGTGGTGCGGTTCTCGTAGGTGTTGGGCAGCGCGTAAAGCGCGGTGTGCAGATTGCCGTCGGTCGGGAAGCGCACGTAATCGAACTGCACTTCGTCGAAGCCCAGGGTGGCCGCCTCGATTGCCAGCGCGATATTGTAGTTCCAGACCTCCTGCCGGTTGGGGTCGACCCAGGCCTGCTTCTCCTGGTCACGCCACAGGTCGCCGGTGGCGGCATCGATGATTGCCAGTGAGGGATAGGCGCTCGCCAGCATCGTATCCTTGAAGATGACGATGCGCGCAACCGTCTGCACGCCGCGATCCTTGAACCACTGGAGGAAGGCGGCCGGGTCTTCGATGACCGGCGCCTGGCCCGCTCCGATCTCCTGTGCCAGCGGAACCTGCGTCGGGAAGGTGAGCAGCCCGCGGTCGCTCTTGAAGTCCATGACGACTGCGTTCAGCTCCGTGTTCTCCAGCAGGTCCTGCGTGTGGGCGATGAAATCCGCGCTGCCCAGCGCAGCGTAAGAGACGTAAAAGCCCTTGATGTACCCGGTCTGCTCCGGCTTGTCGCTCGCGGGCTGGTTCACGGCTTGTCCGGTCAGGGGCGCCAGTACGGCCGGACCGACGGCAACACTGCGCTCGGGTGCAGCCGCGGGCGTCACAGAGCCGAAGAACAGGAGTATGG
>CAZTMA010000050.1:0-6723 GCA_964614645.1 uncultured Anaerolineales bacterium | reverse complement strand
CGCGACGCGGCGCAAGCGTCGCGCCGGTGCGCTGGCCCGCCTACGGCTGAGAGCGTACGCGCTCCGCACGCTCCGCCGGCACCTCGCTGCGCAGCCGAGCGAGGCTGAGCAGGTAGCTGAGGCCCATCACGATGCCGCCGCTGATGTAGGGGTAGGTGATGCGGACGTCGAACAGCCCGCCGGCCCACAGCGGCCCCACGATCCGGCCCAGGCTCATGAACGCATTGTTCAGCCCCATGGCCGCGCCCTGGCCGGTCTGCGCCTTCTTCGAGATGAGCGAGGACAGCGCGGGCCGCAGCATCGTGTTGCTCAACACGAACAGCCCGACAGTCAGCAGCACCGTGGGAAAGTTGCTGGCGAGCAGCATGAGCGGGAAGCCGACCGCGCTGCCCAGGAGCGACGCCTTGATGATGGTGCTCTCGCCCCAGCGTTTCGTGGCCGGTCCGGTGGCAAAGCCCTGCGCCAGGGCGGACAGGATGCCAATCACGGCGAAGACGAGGCTGACCTGTGTTGCGCTGTAGTCGAAACGATGTGCGGCGAACAGCCCGAAGATGCCCTCGAAGCTCGTCAGGGCGAAGTTCACCAGGAAGGACAGGAAGAACAGGAGCCCCATCGGGCCTCCGAGCGCCTCGCGCATACGGACCAGTTGGCGGCCTTGCGCGCGCTCGTGGATGCCCCGCCGCTCAGGCGGCAGAGATTCCGGCAGGACGATAAAGATCAACACGAGGGCGAGCGCCGACAGTCCGCCGGCGACGAAGAACGGCAGCGAGAGCGACCGGTCGGCCAGCGGCCCACTGAGGGCCGGCCCCAGCACCATGCCGATGCCCATCGCGGCGCCGACGACGCCCATGCCGCCGCCGCGCTGCTCGTGCGAGGTGCTGTCTGCAACATAGGCCATCGCGGTCGGCAGCGTGGCTGAGGAGAGGATGCCGCCGAGGGCACGCGCCACAAACAGCAGGGTCAGGTTGGGCGCCAGGCCCATCAGTACCAAGGAGAGCGCATTGCCGAAGGCGCCCAGCATCAGGACGGGCTTGCGACCCACCCGGTCCGAGAGGTTGCCCCAGACCGGCGAAAAGATGAACTGCATGACGCTGAAGACGGCCATCAGCCCGCCGAGGGCTGCGCCGCTGGCGCCGAAATGCTCCACGTAAAAGGGCATGATCGGGATGACGATGCCGAACCCGATCATCACGACAATCATCGTGAAAAACAGGATGCCGATATTTGAGCGGTAGCTCATGCTAGCTTCAAGACCTCAGGGGTGAGCTCTGCCACGTAGGGCAGGTGACGGTAGGCTTCGCGGTAGTCCAGCCCGTAGCCGACCACGAAGCGGTCGGGCAAGTCGAACCCCTTGTAGCGCAGCCGTATGTCGGCCAGCCGGTGTTGCGGCTTGTCGAACAGCGTGCAGACTTCCAGGCTGGCAGGCCCGCGCGCCCTGAGCAGGCGCAGGAGGTAACTCAGCGTCAGGCCGGTGTCAATGACGTCTTCCACGAACAGGACGTGTTGACCTTCAACAGTTTCATCCAGGTCTTTAATAAGTCGCACCGGGCCTTTAACTTTCTGCTGCGCGCTGTAGCGGGAAATCGCGATGAAGTCGGCGCGCACCGGAATGGTGATGTCACGCAGCAGGTCGCTCATGAAGAAGATGACGCCCTTGAGGACTCCGACCACGATCGGGTTGAGCCCTGCGTAGTCCCGGCTGACGGCCGCGCCCAACTCTGCGACCCTGGCCTGGATCTCGGCCTCCGTGTACACCGTCCGTCCCACCCCGCGCACCAGCTCCGGCCGCAGGAGGTCCTGCACCATATCAAGGGGTTTCTGATTCACAGTTCGTTCTCCATCATGGCGCTGTAGTCTTCGACGCCGAACTTCAGCAGCAGGTTGCGGATGTCGCCGCGCTTGAACAGCTTGATATTGATGTCCGGGTAGAGTTCCCGCAGGCGCTTGAGCTTGCGGTTCTTGTGCCTCACCTGGTTCGGCAGCATCGTCGTCAGTTCAACGTAGAGGTCCTGGTCCGGCAGGTAGAAGTCGGGCGAGAACGCCTCGGTGACGTTGCCCAACCTGTCCCGTTGCAGCACGAACGTGCGCGGCTCGTACTCCCAGGGGATCCCGTAGAAGTCGAGGATGCGAGCGAACTCGACCTCGACCGGGTGTGAGAAGGGGGCGGGCACGTCGTTCATCGGCGCTGCGCCGCCAGGCAGATCAGGTCCACTGCAGTTTCCACGTCCATCTGTATCATATTGAGGATCAGATCATACAGCGCCGGGTCGTCCCAGTGCGCGTTCTGGTGGCGGCGCAAGTAGGCGGCGCGGGCACGATCCGAGGCGTCCACGCGCGCGGCGGCCACTTCTGCGGACACGCTGCACCGCTCCTGCACCAGCGCGATGCGCTGCGGACGAGGGGCAATGATGCGCACGTGCAGCACGCCCGGCCGGCTCGCCAGCACCACTTGGGCGGCACGGCCCATGAGCAGCACGTTCCCGGCCGCGGCCAGCTCTGCGACGACCTGTGCGGTCTTCTCGTCGTAAAGCGCCAGCGCTGCAGGGCCGGGCTTGACGCCCAACAGCCCTAACTCGTCAATTTCGGCCAGCGCGACCTCGGGGGCGCCGGCTTCGCGTGCGGCCCGGTTGATCACCTCCCGGCCGGCCAGTTGCAGGCCGAGGCGCTCCGCGACAGCCTGCGCGATGTCATCCCCTTGGCTGCCCATCTCACGGGAGAGCGTAATGACCGGCATAGTTCCTCCCACATCCCACCCCGTCCGCATCTGAGGATGCGGACTCCTCTGGCGCGCAACCCGTACATGTGTGCCTGGCGCTAACCCTCGCGCAGCCGCTCCGCCAGCCCGGAGTACCGCTGGTGCGCGCGGTCGTTGTGCACCGCTATGTTGATGGCGCGGGGCGTGCCGACGAGGACGACGAGCCGCTGCGCCCGCGTGACGCCGGTGTAGAGCAGGTTGCGCTGCAACATCATGTAGTGCGTGGTCAGCAGCGGGATCACGACAGCGGGAAACTCGCTGCCCTGGGCCTTGTGGACACTGACCGCATACGCGTGGATCAACTCGTCCAGCTCGAGAAAGTCATACTCTACAGCCCGCTCATCCAGATTGACCGTCGCAACTTGCTGCTCCAGGTCCAGGGTTGCAATCCGGCCCATGTCGCCGTTGAACACGTCCTTGTCGTAGTTGTTGCGTATCTGCATGACCCGGTCGCCGACGCGGTAGACGCGGCCGCCCACCTGCCGTTCGGGAACGCTCGGGCGCGGCGGGTTGAGCGCGGCCTGCAGCCGCGCGTTGAGCGCTGCGACGCCAACGTCCCCGCGGTGCATGGGGCTGAGCACCTGGATCTGCTCCGGCGCCAGGCCGAACTTGCGCGGGATGCGCTCCTGTACCAGCTCGACCACCAGCGCAGCGGCCTTCTCGGGGTCCTCTTCGCGGAACAAGAAGAAGTCCACCGCGTTCTTGTTGTCCAGCACGGGCATCTCGCCCCGGTTGATGCGGTGCGCGTTGGTGATGATGTAGCTGCCTTCGGGCTGGCGGAAGATGGTGTCCAGGCGGACGACCGCGGCGTTGGCACGGAGGTGCAGGTTAGAAGGTTGCAAGTTGGAAGGTTGATGATTGGTTTCAACTTTCGACGTTGGACTTGCAACTTGTGAACCTTCAACTTGATAACCTGTAACTGTGCCTTCAATCGCCGCAATGATATCGCGGAGGACGTTGCCCGCGCCGACGCTAGGCAATTGGTCGATGTCGCCCACCAGGAGCAGGTGCGCGCCCGCCGGAATGGCCTTCAGCAGGTTGTTGGTGAGCAGCACGTCCAGCATGGAGGCCTCGTCCACGACGACGAGGTCCGCCTCCAGCGGGTTCTCCTCATTGCGCTGGAAGGCCATCATACCGTCGGTGGGCTTGAATTCGAGCAGGCGGTGGATGGTCTTGGCGGGCTTGCCCGTGGCCTCGCTGAGCCGCTTCGCCGCGCGGCCCGTCGGGGACGCCAGCGCCACGCGCGCGCCGGCGGCCTCGGCCAGCCGCAGCAGGCTGCGCATGCTCGTCGTCTTGCCCGTGCCCGGCCCGCCCGTCAACACGGTCACGTGGCGGGTCAGCGCGGCCTGCACGGCCTCCATCTGTTTTGGGGTGAGCGGCAGCTTGTTCTGTATCTGCAGGAGGGCAAATGCAGCGGGCCAGTCGAAAGCCCGGAACGCTGCCAGCGCATCGGTCTCCGCCTCCGCCAGGCGCCGCAGCCGGTTCGTCACGCCCACTTCGCCATAATAGAAGGGAATCAGGTAGACGGGACGCTCCTCGGCCAGCGCAGCGATGGGCTTGCGTTCGTGCGGTGTGTCGGCAGCATCCCCTTCGACCCACACCTGCTCGGCGTCCTTGAGCGCCTGGATGCCCTCCTGCGCCCGCGCCGCCTCCACGCCCAATAGTTCTGCGCTGCGCCGGGCCAGCTCGTCCGCGGGCAGGTAGACATTGCCCTCGTCGGCCGCCTCGCTGAGCACGTAGGCGACGCCTGCCGCGACGCGCTCCGGCGCATCGTGCGCAATGCCCAGCTCACGCGCGATCTTGTCTGCCGTGATGAACCCGATGCCGTACACCTCGCGCGCCAGTCGATAGGGGTCGGACTGGACGATGTCGATGGCTTCATCGCCGTACTGTTTGTAGATGCGCACGGCCAGGCTGGTGGAAACGTTGTGGCTTTGCAGGAAGAGCATTACTTCCTTGATCTTCTGCTGCTCGGCCCACGCGCGGGTAATCAGGTCGATGCGCTTGCGGCCGACGCCCAGGACCTCGCGCAGCCGCGCCGGTTCGTTTTCGATGACGTCCAGCGTGTCCAGCCCGAACTTGCGCACGATGCGGTGTGCGGTGACCGGGCCGACGCCCTTGATGAGCCCGCTGCCGAGGTACTTCTCCAGCCCCGCGATGGTGGCCGGCAGCACCGTGCGCACGCTTTCGGCCTTGAACTGGCGGCCATACTGCGGGTGCGCCATCCAGCCGCCCTCGACCAGCACGGATTCGCCCACGTTGATGCCCAGCATGTTGCCGATGACCGTCACCAACTGGGGCTGGCCACCCCAGGTCGACGTGCTCTCCGGCAGGAGCTGGGCGACCGTGTAGCCGCTCTCCTCGCTATGGTAGGTAATGCGCTCTATAGTGCCGCGTAATGTATCTGCTGCCACACTTGTTGCTCCGTGCCCATTGTAACAGAGCCGCGGCCGGTCTCAAAAAGGGCGCGTGTAGCCAGGGTAAGGCTCTTCTGTTAAGCGCAAATGTCATGCTACGCGAATTTGACAAGTTATATTATATACTTTGTAGTGCGTGTAGCCGGGATGGGATAGGGGCTGTCAGGATGTACCGGCGGCGGTGCGCTTGGCCTCGGCCTTCGCCTGGAACCGGGCCAGGTCGATGAGCGACCGCTCGTGCGTGCCCTCGCCGATGAGGTCCGTGCCGTCATGCGCACTTACACGGAAAGTCAGGCGCCGGCCGTCGATGGCGACCAGTTCGGCGCGCGCCGTGACCGTCGCGCCCAGCGGCGTGGCAGCCAGATGGCGGACGTTGACCGCCGTGCCGACCGACTGCTGGCCCGGAGCCAGATGCGCCGCCAGCGCATTGACGGCCGCGCGTTCCATCAGGCGGATCATCTCCGGCGTGGCGAACACAGATACCACGCCGCTGCCCAGGTGGCGGGCGGTGAGCTGCGGCTCGACCACGATGGTCGCTTCACCGGTCAGGCCGACTGTAATAGCTGGCGTATCAGACATCAATGGTGCTCCTATACAAACGGAGGGCGACCGGCCGGTCGCCCTCACATCGGTTTATGCATCCGTTACGGCGTCGCTCACGCCGGCGTCGGCCGGGGCGTCGGCGCGCCGGACGGCCAATCCGCCGGCGTCTGTGGCGCGGGCGGGCGGCCCTGCCGCAGGGCCTCCGGGATAGGCGGCGGCTCTTCTTGCCGCGGCGGGATGCCGGGTACACCCTGGAAGAAGGCTTCGAACGCCTCCGCATCGAGCGTCTCCACCTGCATCAACTGTTTCGCGATGGTCTGGTGCAGGTCGGCGTAGCGGGTCAGGATGTCCCGTGCCCGGTCATACGCCTCGGTCACGATGCGATTCACCTCTTTGTCGATCTCCCGCGCAACCTGCTCGCTGTAGTTGCGCTGCTCACCGATCTCGCGGCCCAGGAAGATCAGCTCATGGCGCTGGCCGAAGACCATCGGCCCCAGCTTGTCGCTCATGCCGTACTGCGTGACCATCGCCCGCGCGATCTTCGTCACCTTGTCGAGGTCGTCCACCGCGCTGTTGGTCACATCGCTGAAGATCATCTCTTCAGCGACGCGGCCGGCGAGCATCGCGCTCAGGTCATGCTCAAACTTCGTCCGGCTGACCAGCACGCGGTCGTTCTCAGGCAACGCCATGGTATAGCCCAGCGACATGCCCCGGCTGACAATGCTGATCTTGTGCACCGGGTCCGTCTTGGGCAGCATCCGCCGCACCAGCGCATGGCCGGTCTCGTGATAGGCGATGATTTCTTTTTCCTTGGCGGAGATGATGCGCGAGCGGCGCTCCGGCCCGGCGATGACCTTCTCGATGGCCTCTTGCAGTTCAGATATGCCGATGGTGCGCTTGTTGCGCCGTGCCGCCAGGATCGCGCCCTCGTTGACCAGGTTCTCCAGGTCCGCGCCGACGAAGCCCGGCGTCCCGCGCGCAATCGTCTCCAGGTCCACCCCCGGTTCG
>CAZTMA010000049.1:0-33558 GCA_964614645.1 uncultured Anaerolineales bacterium | reverse complement strand
AGTCGTTCACCGGCACGGCGTACGGCATCCTGTTTGAGATGGCGCGGCGCGGGGAACTGCCCGGCGAGATCGGGCTCGACATGCCGGCCTACGCTCACATCCCGGAGGGCTATCCTCTGAGCGACCCGCGCAAGGCGCACATCACGCTGCGCCACCTGCTCTCGATGAGCTCGAACATTCCGGGGGAGGACGCAGGCCTGTACGGCGTGCAGACCGCGGCAGACGTCAACCCGTTCGACGCCGCGCTGGGCCACCGGCCGCTCAACCAGAGCCGGCGCGGTCCGGCCGGCGACCTGTGGGCCGGCGAGCTCACGGGCACACCAGGCACGCGCTGGGAATACAGCGACCCCGGCTTCGCGCACCTGGCGCTCGCGTTCCGCCACATCGCGGGGCAGGAGCTGGCGGCCTTAATGCAGGCGCGGGTCATCGACCCCACCGGCATCGAGGGCCTCACATGGGATATCATGGGGCTCGACGACGGCCGCACCGGCGTGCACACGATGCCCTTCTCCGGCGTCCACGTGACCGCGCGCGAGCTGGCCCGCTTCGGCTACCTGATGCTGCGCGGCGGCCGGTGGGCAGGCCGCGAGCTGGTCCCGGCGTGGTGGCTCGACCTGTGCACGCGCACCTCGCAGCCGATGAACCCGCGCTATGGGCTGACCTGGTGGGTCAACACCGCGGGCACGCTCTGGCCCATGGCCCCGCGCGATGCGTTCAGCGCGCTGGGGTACAACATGAACATGTGCGCCGTCATCCCGTCGCTCGACCTGGTGGTCGTGCGCACCGGGCTGGGCCCGACCGACAGCGCGGAGAACATTACGCCGCCGCTCTTTGAAGCCATCATCGGCAGCCTCGCGGCAGGCGCCGACGCGACCCCCTGAACCCATCCGCAGATCCACTCGAGCCGGTCCCGGCCCGAAACGCGCCCGTATCCTGCGGCAATTTTGACGCGTCATCCCCCCGATATTATACTGATTCTGGATGCGGCCCCGGCGCCCGTGCCGGTCGTCCCTGCCTGCCGCGCCAACTTTCTACGTCGCGCCGGCATCCCGGCGCCTACCCACACCCAAAGGAGCTAACGTTGAAAGCGACCCGAACTCTCAGCCTGTTCGCCATCCTGATCGTCTGTCTCACCCTGGTACCCGTGGCGCCCGTGCTGGCGGACGCGCCGCCCGTACCCGCAGCCCAGGGTTTCGACCAGGCCCCGCGCATCGCCATCATCTCGGCCTATGCACCCGAGGTGGTGGCCCTGAAGGCGCAGATGAACGTCCAGAAGACCGTGGCGCTCAACGGGCGCAGCGTCTACATCGGCACCCTGGCGGGCCACAAGGTCCTGCTGACCCTCTCGGGCGTCTCGATGGTCAACGCGGCCATGACCACCCAGGCCGTCATCGACCGCTTCCGGGTCAACCGCATCCTCTTCTCCGGCATCGCCGGCGGGGTTAACCCTAACCTGCGCGTAGGCGACGTCGTGGTGCCGGCACAGTGGTCGCAGTATCAGGAGAACCTCTTCGCGCGGCAGCTGCCGACAGGCGAGTTCGTGCCGCCGAGCTGGTTCACGGTCACCTTGCCCAACTACGGCATGATGTTCCCTGACAAGGTCGACATCACGACCGTCAACGGGCCGGTCGACCAGCAGACCTCGGTCGATTGGTTCCAGGCCGATGCAGCGATGCTGGCCGTCGCCGCGCAGGTGGCTTCGACCGTTGTGCTGGACAGCTGCACGCCAAGCGGGGTGTGCCTCGATAAACAGCCGATCATCAAGACGGGCGGCAACGGTGTCTCAGGCCCGACCTTCGTCGACAACGCCGATTACCGCGACTATGCCTGGGCCACGTGGCAGACCGATGCACTGGACATGGAGAGCGCAGCCGTCGCGCACGTCGCGACCGTGAACGGGGTGCCGTTCCTTGTCTTCCGCTCGCTGTCCGACCTGGCCGGCGGCGGCTCGGGCGAAAACGAGATCGGCATCTTCTTCCAGCTGGCGGCCAACAACAGCGCGAAGCTGCTTGTTGCCTTCCTGGAGGCCTGGCCGGCCAAGTGAGGCAGCCGTGATCGCCATCAGCCTGCGCCCCGCCGACCCCGAACGCGACTTCGGACAGCTCGCTGCGTGGTTTACCATCCTCGAGGATGAGACCAACACGGAGGCGGGGCTCAGAGAGTTCTACGACAAGCAGCGGGAGCGGATCACCCAGAAGGTCGCCGAAGTTGCAGGGGCCGAGAAGGTCTCGGGCGAGCTGGCCGGCTTCTACTGGGCAACCCGGGACCGGCTCCAGCCGGACCTCGCCTCCTGCTCGCTTTACGTCAGGCCGGAACAGCGCGGCCGCGGCATCGGGCGCCGGCTCTACGCAGACCTGCTGGCAGCCATGAAGGCAGCACAGATCGGGCGGCTACGGGTCAGCATCAGCGATGCCGATTCCGAGGACCGGCGGTTTGCCGAGCGCCGCGGCTTCACCGAGCATGCGCACTCCATTGGCATGAGCCTGGACCTCGCCGGGTTCGATGACCGCCCGTACGATGCGGTCATCGAGCGGCTGTGCTCTGAGGGCTTCGAGTTCACCTCCATGGGAGCCCTCGGGAACACGGAGGAGGCGCAGCGGCGGCTGTATGAGCTCAACGAGACCAACAGCATGGATATACCGGGCACGGATGGTGTCCCTTCCTGGCCCTCGTTTGAGGACTTCCAGCGCAGCGTGTGCCAGTCGGCCTGGTATAAGCCCGACGGCCAGATGGTGGTCATCGACACCGCGACCGGCGTCTGGGCGGCGATGAGCGCCATCTCCCGCTTCGACGACTACGCCTACAACCTGCACACCGGCGTGGACCGGCGCTATCGCGGGCGCAAGCTGGCTCAGGCCGTCAAGGTGCTGGCGCTGCGCTACGCCCGCGAGGTGCTGGCCGTCAGCACGGTTCGGACACATCACAACAGCCAGAACGCGCCGATGATTGCCATCGACCGCAAGTTCGGTTATGTCGAGACATCGGGCATCAGCGTAATGGAGAAGGTGCTGGCCGGGCCGGGCGCCTGACAGTGCGCAACAGGCGCACGCAATACTACAGGTCACCTCCAGTTGGGGGTCTTGCACCGCAACCTGGTGCGAGACCCCCAACCCTTTTCCTGGTTTCTGCTCTCCTGCGAACCTCAAAGCCACAAATTGCCTCTTGACAATTGCCCAAACCTGCCGTATGATTCCGATAACATTACCGGTAATGTTATCGGACATTACCACGATGCCGTTCCACCGTCGATCCGCCGCACCATTCATCTTCAGGACCAGAGAGGTGACCCCATGAAGAAGACGTACCAAGTCGTCGTCCTGCTGCTGCTCATGTCCATGCTGATTGTGAGCTGCACCGCTGCCCCGGCAAGCGCACCCGCCGCCGAAGCACCAGCCGCTGAAGCACCTGCCGCCGAAGCACCTGCTGCTGAAGCGCCCGCCGCCGAGCCGGCGGAAGCCGAAGCCCCCGCGTCGGGCCTTACCCTGACCCTCATGGCGAGCCAGGGCTGGATCAAGGATGCGGAACTGGAACTCGCCAAGAAGTTCGAGGCCGAGACCGGCATCCGCGTGGACTATCAGATCATCCCTGCAGACCAGTATTTCAGCGTCCTTAAGACCAAGCTGAACTCGGGCGAAGCCACCGATATCTTCGCCGGGCAGAGCGGCAAGACCGACCTGCAGGTTCAGTACGATGTCGAGAAGAACGCAGTGGACCTGACCGGCGAGGAATGGACCAGCCGGCATGACCCGCTGTCGCTCGACATGGTCAGCCTGAACGGCAAGGTCTACGGCATCGAAATCTGGGACACGATTGCCTCCAATTACTTCATTGTCAACTACAACAAGACCATCTTCGAAGAACAGGGGCTGAGCGTCCCGAGCACCTACGCCGAGTTCAAGGACATCTGCGTGAAGCTGCTGGACGCGGGCATCAACCCCATCTACGAGCCGGTTGCCGATGGCTGGCACCACGTCCTGTGGTTCCCGATGATCGGCCCCCGCTTCGAGGAGTTGAACCCGGGCCTGTCCGAACAGTTGAACAAGAACGAGGTCAAGTTCGCGGAAGTGCCCATCATGGTCGAGGCCATGACGCAGTTGAACGAGCTGTACACGCTCGGCTGCTTCGGCGAGAACACCCTGTCTGACTCCGGCACCGACACCCCCGCCCGGATGGCGTCCGGCGAGCACGCGATGACGCTGGCGACCCTCACCCAGCCCGTGCAGAGCGCGGTGGATTATCCCGAACTCAAGCCCGAGAACTGGGGCTTCTTCCCGATCCCGCTCGCCGACAACGTTCTCGCCCCGGCCCATCCGGCCGGCCCCAGCAAGTTCATCTACTCCGGCTCGCCGCACATCGCAGAGGCCAAGCAGTACCTGGCCTTCCTGGCCGCGCCTGAGAACCTGCAATACCTGCTGGACAACACCCCGGACTTCGCGGCCCTCAACTTCTCGGGGCTGACCGCCAAGTGGACGCCCGAGCAGCAGGCGTTTCTGGACACCTTCGAGGCCAAGTCCATCGTTTACCAGGACGCGGTGAACTACGTCAATCCGCAGTGGATGGACATGGGCAAGGACATCGTGGCCATGTTCACCGGCGCCATGGCACCGGAGGACGTGCTCAAGAGCATCGATCAGCGCCGCGCCGACATGGCGATGGCTGCCAAGGACCCGGCCTGGGCGCAGTAGGGGCCGGCGAACGAGGAAACATCGAAGCACCCTGAGCGGAGGGCAGCCAAGCTGCGCTTGGCTGGCACGGAGTCGAAGGGGCGGCTGACAACGCCCGCTCCTTCGACTGGCCGCTCTTCGTCAGCCACGCTGAGCCGTTCACCCGCTCAGGATGCTTTGTCTCATGGGCGGCAGATCCCGACATGAGGAGTCCGCATTCTCAAATGCGGACGGGGTCGTCAGCGAAGGGGCCGCTCCGCGTCTGAGGACGCTCCGCTCCACGCCTCACCAAGCAGTCAGGGGGAAAGCATGAGAAACAAGGCTTATCCTTTCTACTTCGTCAGCGGCGCGCTGCTGCTCTACCTGCTGTTTTTCGTGCTGCCCAGCCTGATGGGCTTCTACTACGCGTTCACCGACTGGAACAGTTATTCCCCTGAGGTGAACTTCGTCGGGCTGGACAACTTCAGGCTCATCTTCACCCAGGGCTCCGGCCAGAACTACCTGCGCTTCATCGAGAACACCGTCGTCTTCACGATCGCGACCATCTTCCTGAAGACGGTGATTGCCCTCGGGCTGGCCCTGCTGCTGACCAACGGCATCCGCGCCCTGGCGCACTTTCACCGGGTTGTCATGTACCTGCCCGCAGTGCTGCCCATGCTCGTGGTCAGCCTCGTGTTCAAGTCCATCCTCAACCCCGCGACCGGGCTGCTCAACACGGCCCTGCGCAGCGTCGGCCTCGATTTCCTGGCGCAGCGCTGGCTGGTCGACGTGAATTGGGCGCTGCCGTCGGTCATCGGCGTGGACACCTGGCGCGGTGTGGGCTACATCATGGTCATCCTCATTGCCGGCATCCAGTCGATCCCGCGCGACTATTACGAGGCCGCGGCCATCGACGGGGCCAGCGGATTCGGCGCGTTCTGGCGCATCACCCTGCCCCTGCTGATGCCCGTGTTAACCGTAACCACGGTACTGAACCTGCTGTACGGGCTCAAGGTCTTCGACATCGTATTTGTGCTGACCAACGGCGGTCCCGGCCGCGCGACGGATGTCGTCTACACGGTCATCTTCGATGAGTTCTCCAAGGGGCGGTACGGTGTCGCCACCACCCTGTCGACGCTCCTGTTTCTCATCATGATCGTGCTGGGCTATTTCGTCATCCGGCTGATGCACCGGGATGAAGGAGAGTAGCCGCCATGGCAATGTCAAAAGCACGCAGTCTCTTCAACAACCTCGTGGCTGCAGCCGTCAGCCTGATCATGTTCATTCCGGTCTACCTGGTCTTCGTCAACGCATTAAAGACCAAGGCCGAGGCCAGCTCGATGGGCATCGGTCTGCCGTCGACGTTGAACTGGTCCAACTTTGCGACCGTCATCGAGCGCGGCAAGCTGATCACCGCTTTCGGCAACAGCGTGCTCTACGCCGTAACCGCGACGCTCATCGGCACCACGCTGGCAGCGCTCGCGGCTTACGTGCTCTCGCGCAACCGGACGCGGCTGAACCGTGCCATTTACTTCTTCATCATCATGGGCATCGCGATGCCCACGAACTTCGTGACCCTGATGAAGGTGATGCAGATCACCCACCTCATCAACACCCAGTTCGGCATCATCCTGCTCTATTCGTCGACGTCCATCCCATTCAGCGTCTTCCTGATCTATGCGTTCATCCAGACGCTCCCGCGCGAGCTGGATGAGGCCGCCATCGTCGACGGGTGCAGCCCGCTGCGTCTGTTCTTCTCGGTCATCTACCCGCTGCTGACGCCCGTGCTGGTCACGGCAGGGGTGCTGAACCTGCTGGGCATCTGGAACGAGTTCCTGCTGCCGCTCTACTATCTCAACCGCAGCACCTACTGGCCCATGACCCTGGCCGTGTACAACTTCTTCGGCCAGTTCCAGCAGGACTGGAGCCTCGTGTCGGCCGACATCGTGCTCACCATCCTGCCCGTCATCATCATCTACCTGTTTGCGCAGCGCTTCATCCTGTCCGGCCTGACGGCGGGCTCGGTCAAGGGGTAGACGCGATGCCTGAGATGCTCTGGAAGAAAAACTGGGCCGAGTCGCGGCAGCACTACCTGGACTGGTGGGCGCGCAAGGGCCTGGTGATCAGCATGTGGGAACACCTGCCGAAGGACGGCCCGCCGCACGAGGCGGTGGACGCGCCGCCGCCGGCACGCGACTGGGCGCAGCACTGGTTCGACCCCGAGTGGCGCGCCGACCACCTGTACTTCAAGCTGTCGCGCAGCTCCTTCCGCGCGGACATCCTGCCCGTCGCGAACACGCACCTGGGTCCGGGTTCGCTGGCGGCCATCCTCGGCTCAGAGCTGGAGGGCGGCGAGGACACCATCTGGATCCACCCGCAGGCGGAGCCCGATCGGGGCATCGTATTCGACGAGCGCAATCGCTGGTGGCAGCTCCATCTCGACCTCATCCGGGCCTGCCGGCAGCGGGCGCAGGGGCGCTATTTCGTCGGCTGCCCCGACCTCATCGAGGGATTGGACACGCTGGCCTCTCTGCGCGGCACGCAGCGCGTGCTGCTGGACATGGTGGACCGGCCGGACGAGCTGGCGCAAGAAGTGCAGGCGATCAACGACATCTGGTTCGAGGTGTTCGAGCGCATCTACGACGAAATCAACCTCGACGGCGAGATGGCGTTCTGCTACTTCTCCATCTGGGGACCCGGCCGCGTCGCCAAGCTGCAGAGCGACATCTCCGGCATGTTTGGCGTGCGGCCCTTCCGCCGGTTCGTGCAGCCGTTCATTCGCGAGCAGTGCGAACGGCTCGACTACTCCCTGTACCACCTGGACGGCGTCGCCGCGGTTCGCCATCTCGACGCGCTGCTCGAAATCGAGGAACTGGACGCGATCCAGTGGACGCCGGGCGTCGGTGAGCCGCAGGGCGGCGATCCGCGCTGGTACGACCTGTACCGGCGCATCCTCGCTGCGGGCAAGTCCATCATGCCGTGCTGGGTGGAAGTGGATGAACTCGAGCCCCTGCTCGACGCGGTCGGACCTGAGGGGGTGAATGTCCTCATGCACTTTACATCCGAGCGTGATATCGACGCCGCGCTGGCGATTGCGGATCGTTATCGATAATCCTGATCGAATGCGAGACCAACTATGCCTGTCCTGACCTACGAAATCCGCGACGACGGCCTCTATCTGCAGACCGACCGGGGGATGCTGGCGCTGACGCCCTACACGGCCCGCGCAGTGCGGGTGCGCTACACCCTGCGCGGTGAATTCAGCACGCGGGAGAGCCTGATGGTGACCGCTCGACCCGCTGCCACAGCGTTCACCGTCGCGGAGACGCCGGAGACGCTGGTGTTCGCGACGGACGCGCTGGCGATCGAGATCGACCGGCAGACCGCCGCGTTCACGTATCGCGACCGGGCGGGCCGGCTGCTGACGCGCGAACCTGCGCGCGGGGGCAAGACCCTCACGCCCACTGAAGTGGTCGTGTCGCAGTTCGATGCGTCGGTGGATGCGGAGCGCGCCGCGAGCGTCGACGGCGTGCGCAGCCACGCTCGCGCCGTGCGCCAGGTCGTGGACCGGCAGGCCTACCAGATAAAGCTGGAGTTCGAGTGGGCCGACGGCGAGGGGCTGTACGGTCTCGGATCGCACGAAGAGGGCATGTTCAACCTGCGCGGGCAGCACCAGTACCTGTACCAGCAGAACATGAAGGCGGTCGTGCCCGTGCTCGTCTCGACCCGCGGGTACGGCGTGCTGCTGGACTGCTACTCGCTGATGACGTTCCACGACGATGCGTTCGGGTCGTATCTGTGGAGCGAAGTGGCGGATGAGCTGGACTACTACTTCGTGTATGGCCCGGAGCTCGACCAAGTCGTGCGCGAGCTCCGGGGGCTGACGGGCGCGGCGCCCATGCTGCCCAAATGGGCCTTCGGCTACGTGCAGTCCAAGGAACGCTATGTCACCCAGGCAGAACTGCTTGACGTGGTCCGCGAATACCGAACGCGCAACCTGCCGCTGGACTGCATCGTGCTCGACTGGAAGTCGTGGCCGGGCGAACTCTGGGGGCAGAAATCACTCGACGCCGAGCGCTTCCCCGATCCCGACGGGCTGACCGCCGCGCTGCACGACCTGCACGCGCACCTGATGGTCTCGATCTGGCCCATCATGGCGCGCGGGGGCGACAACTGGCGGGAGATGCTGGAGCACGGCTACCTGCTGGGCAACCAGGCGACCTACAACGCGTTCGACCCGGCGGCGCGCGCCTGCTACTGGGAGCAGGCCAACCGCGGCCTGTTCAGTCACGGCGTCGACGCTTGGTGGTGCGACTGCACAGAGCCGTTCGAGGCGGACTGGAACGGCGCGGTCAAGCCGGAGCCGGAGGAGAGGCTGCGCATCAACACGGGCGAGGCGAAGCGCTATCTAGACCCGGCCTATATCAACGCCTACTCGCTGCTCCATTCGCAGGGCATTTACGACGGCCAGCGCCAAGCCAACCCGCACAAGCGCGTCGTGAACCTGACCCGCTCGGCCTACATGGGCCAGCACCGGTATGCGACCGTCACCTGGTCGGGCGACATCGCGGCCACCTGGGAGACGCTGCGACGGCAGATTGCGGACGGGCTGAACTTCTGCGCGACCGGCTCGCCTTACTGGACGGTGGACATCGGCGCGTTCTTCGTGCAGGGCAAGCCCAACCTGTGGTTCTGGAACGGCGACTATGACGCGGGTGTAGACGACCTGGGCTACCGCGAGCTGTACGTGCGCTGGTTCCAGTACGGCGCGTTCCTGCCGATGTTCCGCTCGCACGGCACGGATACCCCGCGCGAGGTCTGGCGCTTCGGTTCGCCGGGGGAGCCGATGTACGACGCCCTGGTCAAAACCCTGGACCTGCGCTACCGGCTGCTGCCCTACATCTACTCGCTGGCCGGCTGGGTGACGCACCGTGACTACACGATGCTGCGCGGGCTGCCCTTCGACTTCCGCGATGATCCTGCGACCTACGGGATCGCAGACCAGTTCATGTTCGGCCCGGCGTTCCTCGTCAATCCGGTGACGGAGCCAATGTACTACGAGCCGGAATCGAAGCCATTGGCCGGCGTCACACGGGCGCGGCAAGTCTACCTGCCCGCAGGCGGCCTGTCCGCAGGCGGCCTGTTCGCAGGCGGCCTGTTCGCAGGCGGCGACTGGTATGATTTCGCTACGGACCGGCGCCTGGCCGGCGGACAGACCGTGCTGGCCCATGCGCCGCTGGACACCCTGCCGCTGTATGTGCGGGCCGGCTCGATCGTGCCGATGGGGCCGTCACGCCAGCACGTGAACGACCTGCCCGACGCACCGGTCGAGCTGCACATTTACGGGGGCCGGGACGGCAGCTTCTTGCTCTACGAGGACGAAGGCGACGGGTACGGCTACGAACAGGGGGCGTTCGCCACGATCCTCATCGAATGGGAGGACCGGGCGCGCCAGTTGCGTCTCGGGCCGCGGGAGGGCGCATATCCGGGAATGCCCGAGACGCGCACGTTCACGGTCGTGCTGCACGGCGAACAGCAGGCCGGGCTTGAGCCCAAGCCTGTCACCTATGACGGTCAGCCGTCGAGCGTAACATTCTGAAATGTCCTGAGCCTGCGGTAAAAGAAGGACAACCCTCTGTGGCAAAGCGTTCCAAGAAGATGACCATCGTCGACATCGCGGCCGCCAGCGGCGTCTCGGTCTCGACGGTCTCCCGCATCCTGAACGACAAGCCGGACGTGGCCGAGGAGACGCGGCAGCGCGTCCTGCAGGTCATCGCGCAGCACCGCTTCGCCCCGCAGAGCGCGTGGCAGCAAATCAAGGCGGGCCGCAGCCGGGTCATCACGCTGCACTATCCGCAGGACTTCAACCAGCCGTCACATGACATCATCACCGGCGCGGCGGTCGCCTGCCAGGAGGCCGGCTACACGCTCAACCTGATTGCCGCGCCGCTCACCGACGTCGAGCTGTTGGCGCTGTATGACCGCGGGCACGCGGACGGCGTGATCCTGATGGAGATCCTCACGCACGACCCCCGCGTCGGCCTGCTGCGCGGCCACGGGCTGCCCTTCGTGATGATCGGGCGCTGTGCCGACCAGGACGGCCTTAGTTATGTCGACATCGATATCCATGCGGGCGTTGCGCAGGCCGTCGACCACCTGTATCACCTGGGACACCACCAGGTCGCGCTGGTGACGCTGATGCCGGTCCGGGCGGGCAAGGAGTACGCCTACACCACCTGGGCGGTGCAAGGGTACGAAGAGGCCTGCCGGCGCCACGCGCTGTCTCCGCTGTGGCACGCATCGGACTCGGACGCGGATGTCGAGGCCAGTGTCCTCGCCTGGCTGACCCAGCATCCGGAGGTTACCGCGATCGTCACGCCCCAGGAGGCGGAGGCCGCTGGACTGCTCCGCGCCGTGCAGGCACGCGGGCTGCGCATCCCACAGGACATCTCCATCATCGGCGTCATGCCCGATGCGATGGCCGAGCTGGCGACCCCTCCCGTGACCACCATCAGCTTCCCGTCGCGCGAGATGGGCGGGCGAGCCGCCCGCATCCTCGTGGATCTGCTCGCCGGAGACACCACCTCTCCCGCGCAGGTCTTGCTGCGCGCTGAAATCTGCGTCCGCGGCAGCAGCGGACCGGTGCGCGCCGCGTAGAAAGAGGCAGCTGGCAATCTTCAACAGTGCCGAATCCCACAGAAACGACTTGCATATTCGCGCAGAGTGTGTAGAATGGTACATGACGGAATTGGAAGGTTTCAGCATAGCCTGGCAGAAATGCTTCTGCCAGCAGGTCAGTGCACAAGGGCTCAGCGAGGAGCGAGTTCTGGCCGGAGGCGACACCATTCCAGCCTGAAGCATCGATGCACTTCCCCTTACTCCTCACCATGCTCCTGTGTTGCTCCAACAGACGGCCATGCTCTTAACGTGGCCCAACTCTGGCGTACGGGAAAAGAGGTAAACGTCCACACCGGTCCAACTCAGTTGGCTATCTCATCTACCTGTTCAGCCCCGGAGGAGAAAAATGAGCAAGCACAGAAACCTGACGAGACGCGAGTTCCTGAAGAGCGCGGCTGCATTCGCTGCGACCGGCGCCATGGCGGCCTGCGTGGCTCCCGCTCCGCAAGCGCCGGCGCCGGCAGGTGAATCGGCTGCCGAGCCGGCGGCTCAACCAGCCGTCGCAGTAAAGGAAGTTCAGCCGGGCGTGCCCCGCGATGAATGCCTCATCCTCGAAAACCCGACCGGGACCTGCCTGCCCGCGGATGACTTCAACCGCTGGCGCAGCAGCTCCAACACCTACTCGGCCGGCCTGCAGCAGATCGCATTGGATGCCCTGTGGTACATCGATCCCGATGCCGGCGTCGATGGCGTCTGGGACAATGCCCTGGCAGCCGAAAAGCCCATCTACAACGACGACTTCACCCAGATGACCGTGAAGCTCCGCGAGGGTCTCTTCTGGAGCGACGGCGTCGAGTTCACCGCCGATGACCTGTTCTACACCGTCGATGTCCAGATGAAGACGCCGGGATTCAACTACTCCGGGCTCTTCTCGGGCAGCGTCGACAGCCTGGAGCAGCCCGACAAGTACACGGTTGTGTTCAATCTGAAGGAACCGAACTCGCGCTTCCACTCTGCCTTCACGGTGCGATGGGGCGCCTGCTTCATCATGCCCAAGCACATCTTTGAGAAAGAAGCCGACCCGCTGGCCTTCAAGTTCAACCCGCCGGTCAGCCTGAGCGCCTACACCCTCAAGGACTTCGATCCGAACGGCAAGTGGTTCCTGTGGCAGCGCCGCGAGGACTGGGACAAGACCTCGATGGGGCGCTTTGGCAAGCCAGGCCCCAAGTTCGCCATGTACATCGACCCCGGCCCGAGCGACAAGCGCGTCATCGCCCAGACCGCGCATGAGCTCGATGTGATTCACGACATCACGCCTGAGGGCCGCATCACGCTCGCCAAGACCAGCCCGACTTCGGTCAGCTGGTTCGACTCCTTCCCCTGGGGTCATCCCGATCCCACCCTGCCGGCGGTCATCTACAACAACGAGAAGCCGGGCCTGGACAAGAGAGAGGTGCGCTGGGCGCTGACACTGGCGATCGATATCGTCCAGGTCGCGATGGCCTCCTACAAGGGCGCGGCAACCATCTCCGCCATCCATGTGCCGCCCACCGGCATGTATCCCCAGTACTATCACACGCCGCTGGAGCCCTGGCTGAACGACTTCACCATCGAGGTCGGCGGTCAGCCCTACAAGCCCTACGATCCAGGCGCCGCCAACCGGATTGCCGAGGCGGCCCGCCAGACCCTGGGCGACCTCGTGCCGACCGACCCCGAGATCATCAAGACGTACGTCGGCGCCGGCTGGTGGAAATACGATCTTGCGGCTGCCGAACAGCTCATGCTGGACGCCGGCATGCAGAAGGTCAACGGCACATGGGCGCTGCCCGACGGTTCACCGTTCCGGGTGCCGTTGCTGAGCATGAATGAGACCAACCCGACCATGAACCGCGCGGCGGCGGCGGTCGTCGAGAACTGGAAGGCATTCGGCATCGACACCAACCTCGACTCGCAGGCCCAGCCGTGGCCCATCATGACCAGCGGCGAATACTCCGCGAACCTGGCCTGGACCATCGAGACCTGGGGCGGCCATCCCGACCTGTTCTTCTTCCTCAACTCCTGGCACTCTAGCTTCTACCAGCCGAGCGGCACCAACTCCACGGGCAGCAACCACATGCGCTGGCAGAACCCCGAGCTCGATACGATCATCGAGAGCATCCGGAAGCTCTCCTTCGATGACCCGAAGGGCATCGAACTGGGGCTGGAGTTCTGCAAGCTCGCGGCACAGGAGATGCCGATCACGCCGCTGATGTCGTACAACGTCTTCACCACCTGCGACACGACCTACTTCACCGGCTACCCGACGATCGACGATCCCTACACCGATCCGGTGCCTAACTGGGCCAACACCAAATATATGTTCGTCAAGATCAAGCCCAGGAAGGAACAGTAACGTCGCCGCTGATGCTCGCGTTCGCAACCTGGCTGGAGCCAATGATGCGAATGCGGGCATCGAGGTAAGTCCGCTGCAACACCAGGATTGCCTCCACAGCGGTTGTCTCAGTTGGCAGCCACTGTGGAGGCACTTGCTATCTGGAGGTGACCCGGATGCGAAGATTCATACTGCGCTACTTAATACCACGGCTCATCCAATACCTGACCATCATCTTCGTGGGGATTACCGTCACCTTTATCATTCCGCGGCTCTCTCCCACAGACCCGGTCGAAGCCCAGATATCCATGATGATGGCGCGCGGCAACACCCTCGACACCCAGTCCGTCGCTTCCATGCGGGACGCGCTGACGGAAATGTACGGGCTGTCCGGCACCCCGCTCCAGCAGTACTTTGCGTTCTGGGGGCGGCTGCTGCGGGGCGACCTCGGTCCCTCACTGGGCAACTTCCCGACTCCCGTATCCCAGATGATCGGCCAGGCCATGCCCTACACGGTCAGCCTGTTGGTCACCGCGGTAATCATCTCGTGGATCTTCGGCAACATCTTCGGCGCCCTGTCCAGTTACTATCCAAAGAACCGGCTCCTGAATGTCATCGAAGTGCTGGGCCAAGCCGTCCGCCCGATTCCATACTACATCGTCGCCCTCGTCCTGCTGGTCGTGTTCGCTTTCCTCATTCCCATTTTCCCGTTCAGCGGCGCTTACCCGGTCGGGACGAAGCCCAGCATGACGTTCGATTTCCTTCTGATCTTCCTCAAGCATTCCGCGCTGCCGGCGCTGACATTGGTGCTGGTCGGGTTTGGCGGCTGGTTTGTCGGCATGAAATCACTCACCTCCAACATCATCTCCGAGGACTATGTCGTCTATGCCGAAACTGCCGGCCTGAAGGAGAACAAGATCCTGCGCCACTACATCATGCGCAACGCCCTGCTGCCGCAGCTCACCGGGTTAGCCATGTCGCTCGGTACGGTCTTCAGCGGCGCGCTGATCATGGAGGTAGTCTTCGGCTTCCCGGGGCTCGGCAGCCTGACCATGGTCGCGGTCTACCGGAACGACTATTCCATGATCATGGGCATTGCGATCTATTCGATTATCGGTGTCGCCACTGCCGTCTTCCTCATGGACCTGATATACCCGCTGTTCGATCCGCGGGTGCGGTACCAGTAGGAGTCTGACCCATGTTGAGAGTTCTACGTGACCTGCTCAGGTACGACGGCCGCTTCCGCTTTGCCTTCGTGCTCCTGGTGCTCGTGCTGGTAATGATTCTGCTGTCCTTTATCTCCCCCTATGATCCCAACAAGACCTTCGTGGTCCTGATGGATGCGCCCCCATCGCTGGAGCACCTCTTCGGCACCAACTCGCGCGGGCAAGATATCTTCTGGTGGATGACCTTTGCCGTCCGCAATTCGCTGATCGTCGGCGTCATCACGGCGGTTATCTCGCGCGTGATCGCCATCCTCGTCGGGCTTGCGGCCGGTTACCAGGGCGGGTGGCTGGACAAGGTCCTGATGTCGATCAATGACAGCTTTGTGGTCCTGCCGCTGCTGCCCATTCTGATCCTGCTGGGGTTTCTGCTGCGGGACATCATGAACCTGTTCTTGTTGGGAGTCATCCTCGGACTGTTCGGCTGGCCGTACGACGCACGCCTGATCCGGTCCCAGGTGTTGAGCCTGAAGGAGCGTTCCTTCACCCGCACCGCGATCTATTCCGGATCCAACCCGTTCTGGATCACGATCAACGAGCACCTGCCATTCGTGCTGCCCATCGTGTTCGCCACCACCATCAACAACCTGCTCTGGTCCGTCGGCATGGAGGTCACCTTGAGCATTCTCGGCCTCTCCGACCTGACGATGCCCAGCATCGGCACGGCCCTCTACTGGGCGAACCAACACGGGGCCCTGGTGGCGGGGGTCTGGTGGTGGATCGCTGCGCCGACGCTGGTGGCTATCATGCTGTTCCTCGGCCTCTATATGCTCTTCGCCAGCATCAACGAGTACATCGATCCGCGGACCCGCCTGCGGCTGATCGGAGGTTGACCCTTGGCACTGCTCAACGTACATGACCTCTGTGCCTACTACCGGACCGAGATTTACGGCATCTCACGCACCGTGCGGGCTGTCGACGGGGTCTCATTTGATCTGCTTCCCAACGAAATTTATGGCGTGGCAGGCGAGTCAAGCTGCGGCAAGACAACCCTCATCAAGGTCATCTCGGGGAATATCAAGCCTCCACTCAGAGTCACATCGGGAAGCGTTGACTATCACTTTGGGGACTATGACGTCGATATGCTGCATGTTTCGCAGGAGGAGCTCCGTCGCAATGTACGATGGAAGGAAATCTCCTACGTCATGCAGGGCTCCATGAGCGTCCTCAACCCGGTGCGGAAGATTATCAAGACCTTCGAGGATATCGTCGAAACGCACGAACGCATCGCGGACAGAAGGGGATTTCTCGCTCAGATACGCGAGCACATCAACCGGCTGGGACTTCCCATCGAAGTGCTGGATTCCTATCCCCACCAACTTTCCGGTGGCATGAGGCAACGGGTCGCCATCGCCCTGGCGACCGTCTTCCAACCCAGCCTGATCATTGCAGATGAACCGACCACTGCGCTGGATGTCGTCGTCCAGCGCGGGGTGCTGCAGATGCTCAAAGACATCCAATCCATCAGCCAAAACACGGTCCTCCTGGTGACCCATGACATGGCCGTACATGCCAACGTGGCTGACCGGGTCATGATCATGTATGCGGGCCGCATCGCCGAAGAGGGACCCACCGAGACCATCTTCAATGCCCCGCGCCATCCGTACACCCAGCATCTGATTCGCTCGCTGCCGATGATCGGCGAGCGCACAACCAGGGCGAGCCTGAAGGGCACCCCGCCGAACCTTTCGAACCCGCCGAGCGGCTGCCGCTTCCACGTCCGCTGCCCCCACGCCATCGACATCTGCCGGACCGAGGTGCCCGAGATGACCACCGTTCGGGAAAGACATCGCGTGGCCTGCCACCTGGTCAAGGAGGGCATCCTATGAACCCAACCGACAAACTGCTGGATGTGCAACACGTCACGGTCGAGTTTCATATCGGTGGGCTGCTGGGGGGGTCCACGCTGGTCGCGGTCAACGACATCTCCTTCTCGCTGGATGAGGCTCAACCGGAGATCTTCACCTTTGCCGGCGAAAGTGGCAGCGGCAAGACCACCCTCTCGCGACTCATGCTGCGTGATCTTGCGCCCACGCGAGGCAGAGTGTTATTTGAGGGCCGCGACCTGACGACGATCCGCAAGGGGTCTGAATTCAAGGACTTCATGAAGAAGGTTCAGCCGGTGTTTCAGAACCCGTTTGAGACCTTCAGCCCGCTGCGCAGGGTGGACGCTTACCTGTTTGACACGGCACTCAACTTCGGGATGGCCCGTGATCGGCGGGCGGCGGCCGCGGTGGTCGCCGAGGCGTTGCGAGACGTAGGACTGTCACTGGAAGAGGTAAACAGACGGTATCCGCACGAGCTATCGGGCGGACAGACCCAGCGCGTCTCGGTCGCGCGGGCGCTCATCTCTAAGCCCAAACTGATCCTCGCGGACGAGCCCGTATCGATGGTCGATGCATCGCTGCGCATGGAAATCGTCAACCTGTTCCGCAAGCTGCGGGATGAGCAGAAGGTCAGCGTCATCTACATCACCCACGACCTGGCCACGGCCTACTACATCAGCGATCGCATTGCGATCATGCTGCGCGGCTACATTGTTGAATCCGGGCCGGTGGAAGATGTTCTGAATCGACCTTTCCATCCGTACACCCAGCTGCTGCAGGAATCGGTTCCAGAGCCTGCCCCGAAGGAACGCAATTCATGGGCCAAACACATTACCCTCGGCGCCACCGAAGTCAAGGAATACAGCAGAGTCGGCTGCAAGTTCGCGGGCCGCTGTCCACAGGTGATGGACATCTGCCGCCAGGCTGACCCGCCGGACGTGGCAGTCGAGGGGCGCACCGTGAAGTGCTATCTGTACCGGTGATATAGCCCTCGGGGGCTGCCGAGTCCGATAACAGGCGGCCCGCTGGCATGTGCCAGCGGGCCGCCTTCTTGTCTGCGGGGCAGCGGTCGCGCTCTGAACATGTGGTAAAATTATCGTTCCTATGTTCTATTGACAAGAGAAGTTGGTAGTGCTACACTGCCTAGCGGCCCAACCAAGACTGCCAACCACCGTGCCAGCAGCACAGAATCTCCAGATCGAAGTCGTTAGTGTAAGCAGGAGGTTTAAATGTTTGGCAGAGTCCAACGGAAGAGTATGTGGAACGTACTGACCATCGCCATCCTGATATTCAGCGTCACGGCCACCCTGGCCGCCGCCGATCCAGGGATTACTCCCAGCACCGTCGTCGAATTGATATACCCGGGCGAGTCTATTAACGTCAACAAGACCGTCACCACGCCCGCGATTCCACCCACCCCTGACATCTATTTCCTGGCCGACACCACCGGCAGCATGGGACCGGCCATCGCGAATGTTCAGGCGAATGCCGCAACCATCCTCGCTGCGGTTGGAGGACCAACGACCGCGTTTGGCGCGGGGGATTACAAGGACTTTCTCGGCGACCCCTACGCATTCAACAACGCAGTCTCGCTCGCTGTTGACGGCGGCGCAGCAGCGTCGGCAGCCATTGCTGCCTGGGGGGCGAGTGGCGGCGGAGATGGCTCAGAGGGACAGTTCTACGCGCTCGACCAGCTCGCCGATTCGGCTATGTGGCGCGCTGACTCGACAAGAATCATCGTGTGGTTCGGTGATGCACCGGCACACGATCCCGTGTGCACGGCTCTCACTGGCTTTGCTGACGACATCACGGAAGCCAGCGTAACCGCCAAGCTGGTCGCTGCGAATATCCGCGTCATCTCCATCAGTATCGATACCGGGTTCTATAGCTCAGGCCTGAACGATGATCCACAGCTGAACGCGGGTAGCTATAGCGGAACCTGCACTATCGGCGGGACCGCGGGGCAGGCGACCCGGATCTCTGCCGCGACGGGCGGCCAGTCGTTCACCGGCCTCAGCCCGGACGAAGTGGCAGACGCCATCCTCGACGCGCTGACAAACTTGCCGGCCGATACGGCCATGGTGAGCGACTGCACCGATCCGATCAGCACCACCTTCGCTCCTGCATCGCAGACCGTGACCAGCGGCGACAACGCCCTCTTCGCAGAGACCATCGCCGTGGCAGCCGGCGCGGCAGGCGGGACGTACGCCTGCCAGGACTGGGCCACGGTCAACGGCGAGGACATGGTCGACGCAGGGGGCAACCTCATCACCGAGGATAAGACCATCCATGTCCCCGGCATCACCCTGACGCCGGAGACGGACATGAATGAACTCGGTTTCGACCTGGACCACACCGTCACTGCGCTGGTGAGCGCGGGCGACTACGGACCGGTCGAAGGCGTCAGAGTAGAATTCGAGATCACGGCGGGGCCGCAGGTCGGTGAGACGGGCCTGGGCGCTACCGACTCTGCCGGTGAGGCGGACTTCATCTACACGCCGCCAGTCGCACCTGCGAGCCTGGGCACCGACACCATCGAAGCATGCTTCACTAATGTGGCAGGCGACGTGGAATACGGCTGCGATACTGCTGTGAAGGAATGGGTAGATACCACGCCGCCCATTGCGCAGTGCGTGCCGACCGTCAATCCGGCGGGCAAGAACGAACCCAACGCACCCGGCAACGGTGGGCAGGGTCAGAACCAGGACGGTTTCTACGAGCTGCTGGGCGACGATGTCGTCTGGCCTGACGAGGACCTCGAGGTCTTCGTGACCGATGACGGCAGCGGCACCGTCTGGGGCCCGTTCGATGTGGGCACGCGCATCAAGTACACGCAGGCTCCTGGCGGCAAGCCAAGCCAGAAGCTGATCGGCGGGTCGGGCTCCGCGGTTGCCTGGCACCTCACTGGCAACGGTGATGCCCTAGTCACGGTTGTGGACGGTTCCGGGAATGTGAGCGATGCAGTCTCATGCCTCGTGCCGCCGCCTCCGCAGTGAGGCTCTGACAAAGCGGGCGAGTTGTAACGAGTAGCCTGCTGACTGCTAAATTGGTTAACGTCTGAAGCTGGGCCAAATCAGAACGGGCGGGGCATCGCGCCCCGCCCGTTGGCGTTAAGGAGGCCGAACCCTACTCCGCGAGCTCCAGGAGGTTCGTCTCCTGCACCGGCTGGCCGGCCTCCACGGGCACACGCCAGGTCTTGATCTCGTGCGGCGTGAAGCTCGCCGTGAAGGTGCGCGCGGCGGGCGGCAGGTTCAGGGTGATGGTCGCCTGAGTGGTGAGGCCCGCAGTCTCGTACGCCCGCAGCACCAGGTCGCGGGCATCGTCCTCGGCCGGCTTCACCACGGTCAGATCGATGTTGGGCCGGTCGGCCGAGGCGAACGACGCGCTCAACGGCAGCGTGCCGTCGGGACGGTACGTCGTGATGAGCCCGAGCGCACGCTGGTTCAGCTCCGCGGCGCGGCGGACCGTGCCGGCCTCGCGCCAGGTTCCGGCATGCGGCAGCAGCGTATACGTGAAGCGCTGGATACCCTGGTCCATGAAGCTGTAATGGCCGTCAGGATCGGGCACGACGGGCAGGTGGTTGGCATAGACCGGGCTGCGCAGGACCGTCAGGCCGATGTCGTTGCCGGTCACGTCGCCGCTGTACTTGCCATTATTGAGCACGCTCAGGCCGTACGGCTGGCCGCTGTCCGGGGAGACGCCGCTCAGGTCGACCCAGCCCTGCACGGGGTCCTCGTCGCCGTTCGCCGCACGCTGGATCGAGCCGTAGGCCACCTCCGCAGTGAGCTGCGCATCCGCCAGCCGCGCGGGGAAGCGCAGCTTGAGCATCTGGTAGCGCCCGCGCCAGTCCACGGTCACGTGCACGTCGACCTGGTCCAGCGCCTCATAGAGCGTGAACTCCTGCGTCAAGAGGCACCGTTCGCCGCCGTTCGACGGCGTGTAATCGCTGACCACCCGCAGCACCGACTTGACCGGCCCCTGCTCGACTACGGCCAGGCTGCGCGGGATGAATTCACCGATCTCACGGTCGAACTTGAAGACCCCGTGGCTCCAGGTATCCGACGGGTCGTCGATGACCACCGCGCGCGCGGCCGGGCCGTCGAACACTTCCACACCCGCAGCCTTGTCGCGCAGGCTCGCGATGCAGCCGGTCGCCGGGTCGATCTCCAGCCGGAAGCGGGCGTTCTCGAGGATGTTCTGCGGCACATCCCCGGGCGCGGCCAGCGGGGCTGCGGGCGCGAATGATGCCTGCGAGGTCAGGAAGTAGGTGCGATAGCCGAGTGGCGGCAGGTCGGCCACGAAGCTCAGCTTCGAGCGGAAGTTGACGGTCGCGGCGGACTGGACAGCCTGCGCGGGCACTGGTTGCCCTGCGTTGTCGGTGAGCAGGTCGTCCCCTTTCAGCCCGCCGCACTCCAGCTCGACCGGCAGGTGCGCGGGCCACGCGTGCGGGTTGAAGACGACGATCGGCTTCACGCCCTCGCGGACCGGGATGCGAATGTTCCATGCCAGCGACTGCACCGCGAAGTTCAGGTTGCGCCGCGCAATGCTCAGCGCCTCGCCAAGTTCGTTGCGCGCGTCCTCGTATGCGGGCTCGATGGCCGTGCCCGCCATCGTGTCGTGGAACTGGTTGAAGAGCACGTTCTTCCACGCGAGCGCGATGTCGGAGGGGTACGGCTGGCCGGTCACGCGCTCGGCCACCGCGGACCACTTCTCCGCGGCCAGCAGCAGGTTCTCCGCCTGCCGGTTCCACCGCTTGATGCCCGAATGTGCGGCGTAGCATCCGCTGGCGTGGTGCTGCAACTCCTCGCTCACGGTGGGCAGCGCCCATGACCGCGCAGCCTCGGAATCGAGCAGGCGTTCCGGGCCATCCAGCACGAGGGTGGGGAAGTCCGGGTCGGCGGCCAGCCGGTGGATGAACTCGAGGCTCTCGACCGTGGGGCCGCCGCCGTGATTGCCGACGCCGTAGAAGCAAAGCCCGGTATCCACCGGATCCTGCAGGGCCGCGGCGGCGTGGCGGATATGGTCGGAGATATCCGGCCGCCAGCTCGCGTAGCTCTCCACAATGCGGAAGACGAGCACGCGCGAGCCGTCAGGCGCCTCCCACCAGAACAGCGAGCCAGGCAGGTCCTTCTTCTCGTGGGGGCCGGGGCGCATGAAGACGTAGGAGTCCAGGCCACTCTTGGTGAGAATCTGCGGCAGGTTGGCGCTGTGGCCGAAGCTGTCCGGGTTGTAGCCGACCCGGGCCATCCGGCCGAACTTGTCGCGGAAGTAACGCTGGCCGTACAGCCCCTGGCGGACGAACGATTCACCGGACGGGATGTTGCAGTCCGGCTCGATCCACCAGCCGCCTACCGGCTGCCAGCGGCCCTCGGCCACCCGCTGCCGGATCTCCGCAAACATCGCGGGATCGTTCTGCTCGACCCATTCGTAGAACGCGGCCGAGCTGGCCGTGAAGACGAAGTCGGGGAACTCCTGCATCCGGTCCAGGGCGGAGCGGAAAGTCGCCTTGACCTCCTGGAACCCCTCGTCCCAGCACCACAGCCAGACCGGGTCGATGTGGGCGTTGCCGATCATGATCAATGTCTTGTCTTTGGGAGCCATGGATTAGCCTTTCAGACCAGTGAGGGCGATACCCTCAATAAAATATCGCTGCAGGAAGAAGAAGAGCAGAACGATGGGCAGCACCATTAACGTTGAGGCTGCCATAAGCTGCTGCCACAGGACACTGTTTGTCTTGTAGAAGTCCTGGAGACCCAAGGCGATCGTCTTCATGTTCTGCTTGCTAATGTAAATCAGCGGCCCCATGAAATCGTTCCATGTCCACTGGAACTGGAAGATAGCCAACGTGGTCAGGGCAGGCTTGGTTAACGGCAGCATGATGCGCCAGAACTGCCCAAATTCACCGCAGCCATCGATTCGGGCTGCATCGAATAGCTCCTTAGGAATACTGCTAAAAAACTGGCGCAACAGGAAAATCAGGAAAGCATTACCAAAAAAAGCCGGCACCCAGAGCGGAAGGAATGTGCCGATCCAACCCAAATTGCGGAACACCAGGAAGAGCGGGATCATGGTTACCTGGCTGGGCAGCATCATGGTCGCCAGTAGCAGAGCGAAGAGGACGCGGCTGCCGGGTACAGTATATCGGGCAAAGGCATAGGCAACCAGCGTGCAAGAAAATAGTGCCCCGCTCACGTTGAGCGCGGTGAGAGTGGCCGTGTTAAGGAAGTAGAGCGGCAATAGCGGCACTGACTCCAGAGCGTCGGCGTAGTGGGTGAACACAAATGGGTCCGGAATCAGTGGAGGCGGAAAGACAAAGAGTTGCGCGTCAGATTTAAGCGAGGTCGTGACCAGCCAGTACAGCGGGAAGACAAAGAGAAGACCACCGGCGATCAGCACTATATGGAGCAAGATCGTTCCCAGAGGACGCAGCACCCGGTAAGCAGGGAACCCTTCGCGGGTAGATAGCTGGGCGCCCGCCGGCAAGTTATTGGCCGCCATAGTACACCCACCGTGAACTGAGCTTGAACTGAATGAAGGTCAGGCCAACAATGACCAGGAACAGAAGCCAGGCCATTGCCGAAGAATAGCCCATTTTGAACTGCTCGAAGGCGTTACGGTAAAGATGGAGCACGTAGAACAATGTTGAGTCAGCCGGGCCGCCGCCGGTCATGACGTAAGACTGGGTAAACACCTGAAAGCTATTGATGAAGCCGATGATCAACGTAAAGAAAATGGCCGGTGAGATCATGGGGAGGGTCACATGCCAGAACTTGCTCCAGCCATTGGCACCATCCAGCATCGCTGCCTCGTACAAGTGCGCCGGGACATCCTGCAGGGCAGCTAACAGGATCACCATATTAGCTCCGACCCCGAGCAGACTCATGAGAATCAGGCCGAGCTTTGACCAGTCCGGGTCGCCCAACCAATTGGGGCCGCGAACGCCAAATAAACCGATAAAGGTGTTGACTAGCCCGAAACGAGGCTGCAACAACCAGATCCACAAGATCGAAAGAGCTACAATCGGCATGATGGAAGGCACGTAGAAAGCGGCCCGCAAAAAGGAGCGACCGCGTAGTTTTCTGCTGTTGAGCATGATGGCAAGAATCAACGCAACTATCTCGCCCACCGGAACGGCCAGCAGCGCATAATAGGTGGTATTAACAATGGAGATGCGGAGCAAATCATCTTGGGCCATTGCAAAGTAGTTTTGCGGGCCCAAGAAGCGGGTCGGCATCAATACCGAGTAGTTGGTCAAGCTGAGCACCAGGGATGCAACCATCGGCCCCAAGCTGAAGATCAGGAAGCCGAGAATCCACGGGGAAGCAAACAAATAGAACCAGAATGTATCGTGGCGTCGCATCCCGCGCAACGGCGCAAACAGCGAGCGCTTGAGTTTCACGTATCACCTCTGTCGCAGGGGAAACCCGTGTGGCAGCCATGTGGCCGGCTCCTTCCATGGAAACCGACCACATGGCCGATTGACATCTTAGAGGCTGGCCCAGAACTCGTCCAGCGCCTTCTGCACTTCGGTCTGCATGTCTGCACAGGCCTGCTCGGGCGCCTTTTGGCCATAGAGCACCCAATCGCGACCGGTGCCCGGATAGGCCCACAGGTCCTGGATGTTCTGGCCGGCCGGAGACACAGGCCGGAAGTTAGCGTACTGCATCGACTCGTTTGCCATCTTGCGCATCTCGGGGTACGGCGAGCTCTGGATGACTTCATCAGAGTTAGCCGCCTTGATGAGTGCCGGGATGGCCTGCAAAGTTACGCCGCAGTCGACTTGGTTTTCATACGAGAGGAGATACTGCAGCCAATCAAAACTCTCGGGCAGGTTCGGAGCCCCGGCGGGAATTGCCATACAGAACCCGCCTGCGAAGCCCGTGGACTTGGAGGCATCGCCCTTCATCCTCCAGGGCGCCATGCCGAATTTGAGATCCGGATAGTACTTGGCGAATGTCGCCAGATTCCAATCGCCGTTGGTCATCATGGCCAACTTACCGGCGCCGAACGGCGAATAGCCGGCAGTGGTCGGCCAGCCTGAGCTGAAGGTTGAGGCTGCATCGATCCCGCCGACTGCTTCCTGCACATCATACTCCCAGGTTAGCGTCTCGACGAGGCGAGGATCATCCATGAAGGCGGTTCGCTCATCTTTCAGGAATGTTGCGCCGTTGGCCCAGGCATACACGAAATCGCCACCGTTGCCATAGACCGCACCCAGGGTCTGAGTGGGCACAAAGCCCATCACATCGATGGCACCATCGCTGGCAGTCTTGGTCAGCTTCTTGGCCATCTCGATCATGGCCGCCCAATCCTCAGTTGGCGGAGAGACCTCAGGGTCGAGGCCGTTGGCCTCGAAGATGTCCTTGTTCCAGAAAATGAAACGGCCGTCGGTCTGCCAGGGCAATGCGTAGGTCTTGCCTTGCCAGACGCACTCCGCCCAGGTCGCGGGAAGGTAGTCTTCCGACTTGATGTTGAACTTAGTGATGAAGTCGTCGATGGCAGTCGCACCCCCGCGGGCAGCCCAGCCGGCCATGCGGAAGCGGTCCTGAATAATCGCATTAGGGGAAGTGCCGCCGGCAGTTGCCGTCAGCAGCTTGGGCATCATCTCGCCCCATTTGAAGGTGACGAAATCAATTGCGACCTCAGGCTTGACTGTCTTGTAGGCCTCGATCTTGGGATCGATCCATTCAGGCCAACCCTCGGTCCAAAAGGCCAGCGTGACTGCGGCTGCGGCAGGTACTTCGGCCTTGGGGGCCTCCGCCCCTGTGGCGGCGGCCGGCTCGGCTGGGGCAGCTGGAGCGGCAGCCGGCGGAACGCATGACGCGGCCACCACACTACCTGCAGACACTCCGGCGATTTTCAGGAACTCACGACGGGACAGTGACTTCTTTGGCATGTTTTTGCTCCTTAGTGGTTGGGGAACAGTTTCCATCGTACTGGTGTGGAACCGTACGCTCGATCGACTGTAGGCCACATAGTCAGCAAAGAGCGGGAGCTGATCTGAAGGAGAACCCGCAGCCTGAACGGCATACGTGCACATCATGAAGAGGATAGCACAACGCCTACGTTTGTGCAAAAACGAATTAAGTGGCTGGCCCAACCCAGTTATCCGCAGTCTCAGCGCCCATGTAGGGCCAGGCTGAAGGTATAGTACAGGAACCACCGTCCCTGGCGGCGCTCCTCGCCTCCCTGAGCCCACCGCCACAGCGAGTAACCCAGGTAGCGCAGGCCCATGTAGCGGCCCACCTCGTGGTAGCGCTCCAGGAATTCGATGACGGGGATCGCGTGGCCGCGGCGGGCCAGCGCGTCACGATAGAGGAGTGCGGTCTCGATGGCGAAGTAGTTCGGCAGGTCAAGATAGAGCGTCCCGAAGGATGATTGCTGCCAGTCGATGAAGCAGGCTGCATCCCGCCAAATGCGAATGTGATCGGGTATCAGATCTACGTTCAGCAGGGTGAGCGTCGTGCCTTCAGCGGTGAGGGCGGCCAGCACGCTCATGAAACGCTCCATCGCAGCATCGAGCCGCGTGGTGTAGTCCCCGAATTCTGCGGCAAACTCGCCATCTGCAAGATTCGCCTCCCACTGTTCGCGCCACGCGTAGAGCCAGAGGCGCTGCAGAAAGTCCTCACTCGTATGGGGCAGCCATGCGGGCGGGTGGCCCAAGTTGGCGGCATGGATGCCTGCCAGCCCGTCGGCAACGGACCCGGTCAACGGGCTCTCGGGACTCCCCAGCATATCGGACCCGGTCCGCGGTTCGAGAAAAGGCATGAAAACGAGAGCGGGCTCGTCGCTGACCACATCCGGGATGTGGACAGGCGGCACCGCGCAACCCTGAGACGACAGCAGTTGCAGAACCCTGCGCTCCAGCAGCGAGGCAGACTTGGTCACTACCGTGTCAGTATGGATCTCGCCCCCTGGACCGGTGCTGCTCACTCTGAAGTAACGGATTGCCGACCCGGATGCGCCCTGTGGGCCACCCGGCTGTTCCTGAATCCCCAAAATGTGCCTCGGCTCACCATCAATCTGTTGGAGCAGACTTTCAAAAGGCTCAGCGTCAGGCGGCCCGGAATCGGGCAAGTGTGATGGTTTCATAAGGATGTTCACTCCCCCGTTCGTAGAGGCAGCAGACAGAGCCGTCGCGGGCGAGGGCCAGGTCGGAGTAGGCGGCCGGGCCGGCGTGGAGCATCCACGCGACGGGCCAGGTGCGGCAGCCGTCGCGGCTAAGGCGGACGGTGAGGTTCTCCCGCTTCACCGATGCCGGGTTGGAGAAGAGCACCCCGCCATCCGCCAGGCTCAACAGCCCCGCCTGGCAGACCGGCTCGACAAGCGCCTCATCCCACTCCACCGAAGACCACGTCTCGCCGCCATCGTGGCTGTGCGCGACCGCGCGGCGGTGTATGCCGTGATAGCTGCGCATGTTGAGATACACCGTGCCGTCGGACAGCTCCGCAGCCTGGCACTCGTTCAGATAGCCGGGAAGCACCCCGCCGATGCGCCAGGATGCACCGCGGTCGTCGCTGAGGATCACGTGCGCGCCGTAATGCGCCCCGCCTGGCCCAGGCGCGCCGGCGGCGAAGTCGCACGGAATCAGCAGGCGACCCGTGCGGAGCTGGATGCCATGCCCCGGCCCGGTCGCATACCAGGTCCAACCCGGCCGCTTGACCTGACCCGTTATGTCCACCGGCTGTGACCAGCTCGCGCCTTCGTCATCGCTGTACAGCAGCCGGACCCCGCGCGGCGCAGCCCCTGCCAGGATGAGGTCTTCACCTCCCGCGGCCCGATTCCAGTTGAGCGGCAGCCAGATGCGGCCGGTGGCGCGATCCTGCACAGGACAGGGGTTGCCCAGCACGTCCGCTCCGGCATCCGCAATGATGCGCATGGCATCCCAGGTCGCGCCGCCATCGTCGCTGCAGCGCAGCGCGATGTCGATATCGCCGGTGTCGGCCCGGCTGTGCCGCCGCGCCTCACAGAAGGCGAGCAACCTGCCCCCTGCCGTTGCCAGCAGGGCGGGGATACGATAGCTGTGGTAGCCGTCCACGCCGGCGCTGAAAAGAGCCTGCTGCTCCATGCCTGCCGCCTCCTGGATTACCTGCGCCAGACTGTACTCCGGTCAGGCGGAAAGGTCAAACGCAAGCGTAATACTGCTCGTAATGTCGCGCGGCGATAATGCTTGTGAGGTCTGGCACGAGAGGGCAATCGACTGCAGGGCTTCTTGTACTGAGCGTACTGGCGGGAAGAAAAGCGGACAGAGTTGTCTGGGGCACAGGCACGGGTAAGGCATAGCTGGATCGAGTCGACGTTGACTGGGAGCACAGGGCCGCGTTCGCGGGGGCGAACGCGGCCCTGTGCTATTCTGCTCAGCTTGCCGGGCCGACCCGCGTCGCAGCGTCCGGCTGCCAGCGGTAAGCTACCATGACTGTCTTTTTCACAAATCCCTCGCTCACATACAGCCGGATGGCAGCCTCGTTGTTCGCTGACACGCTGAGATAGACCGGGTGCAGGCCCGCGTCGGCTGCCACCTTGAGAGCCTGGCGGATGAGCAGGCGGCCCAGGCCTCGCCCGCGATAGGCCGGATGCACCGTCACGCCGCCGATGGCCGCCGCACCCGGCTCGTCGTCGCGCTCGACGCTGGCCGTCCCTACGGGCCGGCCGTCCACCCACAGGAGCAGCAAGCCATCTGGCAGGCCGTATGGGCCGACGATCTCGCGCACCAGGCGCTCGGGCGTAGCATCCGCGCGCTGCGGCTGGCCGGCGAAGCTGATATTCAGGAGGTCGCAAAAGGTCGCAAGGGCCTCCTGGTCCGACTCGTGGACGTACTGCAACCCATAGCCCTCAGGCAGCTCGACGTCTTGCACCGGCCCGCCGGGGTGCTCCAGCACGTACGCGTAACGCTCCACGCGCAGGCCCAGGTCCTCCCAGATGCCGCGCACTGCGGCAAGATCCTCCGGGATGAAGCCAAACGCATAGTCCAGTCCCGCCAGGTGCGGCCTGAGCGCATCCAGCAGCGCGGCGTACGCCGCGCGGGACGGCTGGAGCGCGTGCAGGATCATGAACCGGGCTATGCCAACCTGTACGTAGCCAGGCGTCCGCAGCAGGCACGCCGCGCCCGTGATGGCGTCGTCGCCTTCCCCCGAAAACATGAGATACCCGGGATATTCAACCGTCGGGACAAAGTCCGCCTGCGGCAGAAATGATTCGTCGTGCTCCGCGCCGTGCGCGCGACAGTAGGCCACGAACGCCGCCGCGTTGTCGCCCGTGACCGGGACGATCCGCCAGTCTGCCATCCATTGCCTCCAACTGTTCTGTTTCCACACCCGCTTGGCCCTGTGCCCCGCTCGCAAGGCCGCATCGCGAGCCGTAGTATAAGGCCTCGCTTCGCTCTCGGCCAAAGACGGCCGTGGTAGAGCAGACCCCTCCCGAGCGCATTTGGGGGATTGACGCCTGACCAGACCCCTGCTATGATCAACTCACGGTCGATTTATGCAGCCCCGGCCGCGTGATGGAGGAAAATATGAAAGCCCCGACCCGGCAACGTTGGTCCAGTGTATTGCAGCGGCTACTGACGGCAGCCATCTTGGCTGGCATCCTCATGAGCGTGGGAACGGCAGGCATTTTCGCCCAGGAGGGCAAGCCGGACCTCGCCCCCTACATCATCGTCTTCAGGGATACGATCAACCCACGCGCTGAGGCGCCCGGCTTGGCGCAGGCCTACGGGTTGGAGCCCGGTTTCATATACGAACATGCACTGAAGGGCATGTCAGCGCACATCCCGCAAGGACGGCTGACTGCCCTGCAGCACGACCCGCGGGTAGCCTACGTGGTCGAGGATCTGGTGCGCAGCATCAACGCCCAGTCCATGCCCACCGGCATCCAGCGCATCTTTGCCGACACGAACCCTGAGATCGCGATCAACAGCGTTGACGATTACCGGGTGGATGTGGATGTTGCCGTGATCGACACCGGGGTCGACTTCCAACACCCTGACCTCAACGTCGCCGGCGGCGTCAACTGCTATAGCTGGTGGCCCTTCAGCGCCAGCTGCCAGTCCGGCGGCGACGACGACCACTACCACGGCACGCATGTGGCGGGCACGATCGGCGCGCTCGACAACGGCATGGGCGTGGTGGGCGTCGCACCCGGGGCGCGTATCTGGGCGGTCAAGGTCCTGAGTTCCTCGGGCAGTGGATACAGCTCGCAGATCGTGGCCGGGATCGACTGGGTCGCGGCCAATGCGGGTACGATCGAAGTCGCCAATATGAGCCTGGGCGGCGAGGGCTTCAGCCAGGCCGAGTATGACGCGATCCAGGGTGCGGTCAACGCAGGAGTGGCCTTCGCGGTCGCGGCCGGCAACGATGACGACGATGCCAACAACTACAGCCCGGGCGGGTTCGACAATGTGCTCTCGGTCAGTGCGCTGGCCGACTTCGACGGCCTACCCGGCGGGCTTGGCAGTCCCACCTGCCGCACGGACCAGGACGACACCCTGGCCGATTTCAGCAACTGGGGGCCAGAGGTCGATATTGCAGCTCCCGGCGTGTGCATCCTGTCGACCTACCCGCTGGAGCAGGGCGAATACGGCACGATCAGCGGCACATCCATGGCCAGCCCGCACGCGGCGGGCGCGCTGGCGCTGCTGGCGAGCGCCAATAACCTGAACAACGCCGCCGATGTGTATGCCCTCTACAACCAGGTCAGGGCGGCAGGCAACTACAACTGGACGGACGACTCGGGCGACGGCATCCAGGAACCTGCCCTGGACGTCAGCAACACGGGCATCTTCAACCCGGTGCTGGTGCCCGGCAGCCAGACCGGGGAGAATCTCCCACCGACAGCCAACTTCACCTTTGTTCCTACGAACCTGACGGTGGCCTTCACCGACACCAGCACCGATTCCGACGGCACGGTGGCCTCCTGGAGCTGGGACTTCGGCGACGGAGGCACGAGCACGGCACAGAGCCCGTCACACGCCTATGCGGCAGCCGGCACCCATGCTGTCAGTTTAACCGTGACCGACGACGATGGCGCGACGGACACCACGACCGTGAGCGTCACGGTGACGGCCCCTGCGGCGCTGCCCGCCGCCCCCAGCAACCTGACCGCCGCGGCTGCGTCGAAGAGCCAGATCAACCTGGCCTGGGTGGACAACGCCAACAACGAGACCGGCTTCTATATCGAGCGGTGCACGGGGACAACGTGCACCAACTTCACCCGGATTGCAACGGTGGGCGCGAATGCGACGACCTTCGCGAACACCAAGCTAAGGGCAAACACCACTTACCGGTATCTCGTGCAGGCGTACAACGTAGGCGGTGCCTCAGCCTATTCGAACATCGCTGCGGCCACGACTCCAAGGCGCTAATGCCAAGCCGGCCGCAGCCCGGCGCGTGAGCGCGCAGAGCCGCCCGGATCATTGGTCCGGGCGGTTTTTGGTCGCGACCGGAGGGCCGAGCAGCCCCTCGGCCATCCGAAGGAAAAGTGCCAATGCCCACTTCTCGCCAGCGTTTCATCGATACCCTGGAGTTCAAGACGGTTGCCCCGCGCTGGATCCGGCCCAGCTACGGATGGCAGGAGACCCACGACCTGTGGCGCACGCAGGGCTGGGACGGCCGCCCGCTGGAGGATGTCTTCGGCCTGGACCGCCTGGTGCGCGTGGACCCCTATTACGGGCCCGCGCCCGAGTTCACCTACGAGGTGGTCGAGGAAGACGAGCGCACCATCACCTACATCAACTACGAAGGCATCCTGATGCGGGAGTTCAAAGAACACCGCGACACGAGCATGCCGCAGTTCATCAAGTTCCCGGTCGAGAACGCGGAGGATTTCGAGAAGCTGCGCCGCGAGCGGCTGGGGCTCAACCTGGCAGACCGCTTCCCGCCGGCCTGGCACGCACGCATCAAGGCGGGCGGGGTGCGCGGCCGGGTCAGCGAGGACCTGCTCGACAGCAACATCAGATCAGCGGACGGCACTGTGGCCGACGAAGCCCCGCGGCAGTGTTGGGCCGACCGGTGGGGCGGCTTCTTCGGGTCCATGCGCAACATGATGGGCGTCGAAAATCTGTGCCGCGCGTTCTACGACCAGCCGAAGCTGGTCGAGCAGATGATGGAAGAGCGCGCAGATGCCATGATCATGATCACCGAGGAAGTGCTCAAGCACACCGAGTTCGATGTCTTCTGGTTCTGGGAGGACATGGCCTACAAGACCGGCCCGCTCGTCGGCCCGAAGATGTTCCACAAGTTCGCGTTCAAGCACTACCGCCGCGTCTGCGACTGGATGCACAGCCACGGCATCCGGCACATCGGGCTGGACAGCGACGGCAACATCGACCTGCTGCTGCCTATCTGGGTCGAGGCCGGCATCGACCACATCTGGCCGTTCGAGGTGCAGGCGGGGATGGATGTGAACCGAGTGCGGGCGAAGTATGGCCGTGACCTGGCCATGCTCGGCGGCATCGACAAGCGTGCGGTGGCGGAGGGCGGCGACGCGATGCGTCGCGAGGTGGAGCGCGTCATGCCGGTGGTCGAGGGTGGCGGCTACATCCCCGAGCTCGATCACAGCGCGCCGCCCGATATCTCGTGGCCGGACTACTGCGAATACGTGGAGTATCTGAAGTTCCGGCTGGGCCGGGGGTAGTGGCCCAGGCAACCCCGCAGTGGGCTCACCTCTGAGCCCGCTGCGGAGCGCCACCAATGGTCGCCCTGTTTACCAGCAATTACAGAAGTCCCTTGTCCTGCAGAGTTTGTTGCGTCTCCTTCAGGAATTCATCTTGGCAGCTGTTCGCTGAATATCGCGCTCGACGGCGCTCGTGTTCACTCCTCACCTCGCAGGGCGGCGAGCTGGTGCTCCATTGTTCGGACGCCATCCACGGCCAGATCCCAGTCCTGGTGGTCATTCTCCACCTCGAAGGAGTAGCCATGAGCCTTGACAGTCTCTGACGCTTCGAACTCCTCAAGAGTCATACCGTATTTCTCGCGCATGAGGCGATCGGTCAACTGGTAGCGCGCCAGCCGCCGGCGCAACTCCTGTTCGGCAAGTCGCATGACCTGTTGCCGGGGGGTGCCGCCGGGCTCCAGCGCATTCAGAATGCCGACCAATCGATTCGAGAACTCAACCTGTAACATCTGTACAACTCCATGGCTCAGGACCATTTTACCGTAGGACGAGTGCCGGCGCAATATGCTGGCCGAACCCGCCAGACTGCGTCCAGCCCGCACCGCGGGCCGGCCCTCGTGCAAGCGCAGCTTGCCCAGGGTGCTCCCTTACTGTCCCCGACGTGAAACGCGCCGCGCCCGCCGCGTTGTTTGCCACCTCCCACCCGCGTGCGCTACAATACCCCCAACCGCACACACGATCCATCCCACCCATGCACGTCGAGGTGCCATGCCTGCCCCTGAGTCCATCATCGAGCTGGTCCAGCTCTTCGAGCGCAATCTTGACCAGTACCACAGCCCGCAGTTCAGCGAGACCGCGGTCCGCCACCAATTCATCGACCCGCTGTTCGAGGCGCTCGGCTGGGACGTCAACAATCGGCAGGGCCACGCAGAGCAGTACAAAGAGGTCATCCACGAGGATAAGGTCCGGGTGGGCAGCGCGACGAAGGCCCCCGACTACTCCTTCCGCATCGGCAAGGAGCGCAAGTTCTTCGTCGAGGCCAAGAAGCCATCGGTGGATATCGCGCACGACATCGAGCCGGCCTACCAGCTGCGCCGCTATGCGTGGAGCGCCAAGCTGCCCTTCTCCATCCTGACCGACTTCGAGCAGCTCTCCGTCTACGAGTGCCGCAGCCGCCCCGCGCTGACCGACTCGGCCGGCACGGGCCGCATCCTGCTGTTCAACTTCCGGGAGTACGTCGCGCGCTGGGACGAGCTGGCCGGCATCTT
>CAZTMA010000048.1:0-34095 GCA_964614645.1 uncultured Anaerolineales bacterium | reverse complement strand
CCACCGATGTGCCGGGCGCGACGGCAACGCCGTCACCTACGGCCACGCCGTCACCCACGGCCACGCCGTCACCTACGGTGACTTACACGCCTACGGCGACTTACACGCCTACGGCAACGTCGTTGCCTACGGCGACTTACACGCCCACGCCGTCGCCCACAGCAACGCTGTCACCTACGGTGACTTACACGCCCTCGCCCACTGCGACTCTTGAGGAGTTGCTGTCGCCCACGCCGACGCGCACGCCGGGGCCGGTCTACCTGCCCATCGTCATCGGGCCGCCACCGACGCCGACGCCTACGGCGACTCCGACCGTTACCCGGACGCCGACGCCGTCGCCTACGGCGACTTACACGCCGACCCGGACAGAGACACCGATCCCGACGGCGACAGCGACCGTGCCGATCCCCGGTTACGTCCATCCGAAATCGATTGCGGTGGATGGGCAGACGCAGCGGGTCTATTCGACCTCGCACGACACCAATCGCCTGTACATGTTCGACGCCGCGACGCTGGCCACGCTGGGCTACGCCGAGGTAGGGCGGGAGCCGTGGGGCGTGGCGGTCAACAGCGCGACCAACAAGGTCTACGTGGCGAACTTCGCCAGCGGGGACCTGTACGTGCTCGACGCAACCACGCTCGAACGCCGGGCGGTCATCTCGGTGGGGCCGAAGCCGACCTATGTCGAAATCAACCCCGTGACGAACCGGGTCTTCGTCGTCACGTACGGCAACAGCCGCGTGGCGATCGTCAACGGCGCAACCGACATGCTGGAGGCGACCGTGCCATCCGGCGGCGTGGCGGCCTGGGGCCTCGCGGTCAACACCGGTGCGAACCATGTGTATGTCAGCAACCGCGATTCGGGCGACGTCACCGTGCTGGACGGCCAGAACGGCTACCAGGTGCTGCAGGGCTGGACGGTCAAACCGTGCGGCGGTGCGGGCGCGGCGCCCTACGAGATGGACTTCAACCCGGTCAACAGCCGGCTCTACATCGCGTGTTCGCCCTATCACAATGTCAACCGGGCCGCGGTCTACCAGGTGGGCGCGTACGGGCTGACGAAGCGGGCGTTCCTGGCCATCGGGGAGGGCGGGGAGGATGCGGGCGGCGGCGTGGCCGTGGACACGGCGACATCGAACGTCTTCATCACCAACAGCCGCGCCAACACGGTCAGCGTCATCAGCGGACTGACCGACACGGTGATTGCCACCGTGCCCACGGGCCGTGACCCGTTCGGCGTGGCAGTCGATCCGCTCACGCGGTGGGTTTACATCGTGAACCGGCGGAGCAGCGACCTGACGGTGCTGCAGGATAGCTTCGGGCCGTGAGGCGGGGGGCAGACACAACAACGGGGCAGACACACAGGTCTGCCCCTACGATATCGTGCCACACACAACAACGGGGGCAGACACATAGGTCTGCCCCTACGATATCGTGCCATACACAACGACGGGGCAGACACATAGGTCTGCCCCTACCATTTACAGCTTCGCCATGACCTCTTCCAGCGCCTCGCGGCTGGGGCGGAGCTTGTCCTCCGGCAGGTAGACGAGCGGGGTTTCGGGCACGTGCAGCAGCTCGTGCAGGTCGGGCCGCTCCTGCTGGTTGATGTAGATCAGGCCGGTGATGAACTGCTGGTTCTGCCGCGCCTCTTCGAGCGTCTGGAATGCGTTCATCTTGTCGGTCGGGTCATAGTCCGGGTCGAGCTTCTTGAGCAGGATGCGCGAGCCGTCGTGCATCGCGACCTCCATCTCGCCCTCGTAGTAGCCGATGTTGATTTCTTCGTAGTGCGGGATGAAGTTCAGCTCGTTCAGCGCGGTCTCCTTCTGCTTGCCCCACGTATAACTCTTGCTCGAGTCGTCGTGGTTGTTGAAGGTGACGCACGGGCTGATGATGTCGAGCACTGCGATGCCGCGGTGGTGGAAGGCAGCCTTGAGCAGCGTTTCCACCTGGCGCGGGTCGCCTGCGAAGCTGCGCGCGACGAAGGTGGCGTTGGCCGCCAGCGCCTCCAGGCAGATGTCGAGCGGCGGCAGGTTGTTGACCCCCGCATACTTGAGCCGCTGGCCCAGGTCCGCGGTCGCGCTGAACTGGCCCTTGGTCAGCCCGTAGACGCCGTTGTTCTCCACGATGTAGACCATCGGGACGTTGCGGCGCACCGCGTGCTTGAACTGGCCGGTGCCGATGGAAGCCGTGTCGCCGTCGCCGCTGACGCCTATCACGGTCAGGTCGCGGTTGGCGATGGCCGCGCCGGTCGCCACGGCGGGCATGCGGCCATGCACGCTGTTGAACGCGTGGCTCCAGCCCAGGAAGTAGGCCGGCGACTTGCTGCTGCAGCCGATGCCGCTCATCTTGATGACCTGCGTCTGGTCCAGGCCCAGCTCCCAGGCCACGTTCATGATGCGCTGGCTGATGGTGTCGTGGCCGCAGCCCTTGCACAGGGTGGACGGCGCGCCCTTATAGGCATTCTTTTCCAGGCCCAGGCTATTGACCTTAACCGCCGCCGCAGCCGGGCGGGCGGGTGCTTCAGTCGTGGTTCCCATGGTGTGCTCCTTGTTCCGTTCGTAGTGTGCGCCTGAGCGCACGGGGCGCTGAAGCGCCTACTACAAACCTTTCGTTCGTAGCGTGCGCTCTGGCGCACGGGGCGCTGAAGCGCCTACTACAAACCTTTCGTTCGTAGCGTGCGCTCTGGCGCACGGGGCGCTGAAGCGCCTACTACAAACCTTTTGGCTTTACTGCAAGCCCTTCTGGACCTGTTCGGCAATCCAGGTGGCGGCCAGCGAGAGGCCGTTGCTGCGCGCGACGGAGACCATCTTGCCCGCGCACCCCAGCATCTCCGACCGGAGGATCTGGTGCAATTGGCCTTCGTAGTTGTTCTCGACGACGAAGATGCGGCTGTATTTCTCAGTGAAGGCACGGACCGCATCGTTGATCGGCAACGCCCGCAGCCGCAGATAGCTGGTCTCGATGCCGGCCGCCCGCAGCAGGTCGCGCGCCTCGATGATGGCCGGGTGGTTCGAGCCGACGCTGATGATCGCAACATCCGTGCCCGCGACCTCGTCGACGTACGGCCCGGGGACAAGATTGCGCGTCGTTTCCCACTTGCGCGCCAGCCGGTCCATGTTGGCTTCCCAGTCTTCGGGCCGTTCGCTGTAGGTGGCGTACTCGGTGTGGCCGGTGCCGCGGGTGAAGTAGGCTGCAGCGCGGTGTCGCGTGCCGGGCAGCGTGCGCCAGCCGACGCCGTCGCCGTCTACGTCCTTGTAGCGGCCCCACGAGTTGCCCAGCTCGTTGAGCTGTTCCACCGTCAGCACTTTGCCGCGGTCCAGCGGGCGCTCTGGGTACGTGAACCGGTCGCTGATCCAGACGTTCATGCCGAGGTCCAGGTCGCTCAACACCATGACCAGCGTCTGCAGGCGCTCTGCCAAGTCGAGCGCGACGTGGCCGAACTCGAATGCCTCCGCGGGGTCCGCCGGGAAAAGCAGCGGATGGCGCGTGTCGCCGTGGCTGAGATAGTAGGCCGCGGAAATGTCGCCCTGGCTGGTGCGCGTCGGCAGGCCCGTGCTCGGGCCGATGCGCTGGATGTCCCAGACGACCGCCGGCACCTCCGCGAAATAGGCCAGACCGGCGAACTCGCCCATCAGGTCGATGCCGGGGCCCGAGGTCGCAGTCATGGCCCGCGCGCCGGCCCAGCCTGCGCCAACAACCATGCCGAGCGCAGCCAGCTCGTCCTCCGCCTGGATGATGGCGAAGTTGCCGCGTCCGGTCTCAGGGTCGGTGCGCAGCTTGGGCAGATACTTGTTGAGCGCGTCGGGCAAGCTGGACGCGGGGGTGATCGGGTACCACGACACGACGCTCACGCCGCCGAAGATGGTGCCGAGCGCGGCCGCGGTATTGCCGTCCACGAGCATCTTGTCCTCGTTGAAGCCGGTCATCCGCTCGACGCGGTAAGGATCCGTCTTGACCAGGTTGGCCTGCGCCCATTCGTACGCGCGGCGCACCATCTCCATGTTGAGCTCGATGGGCTTGCGCTTGCCGTCGAAGTTCCAGTCAACTGCGGCCTCGATTTCGGCCATGTCCAGGTCAAGAATGTGGATCAGCACGCCGACATAGACCATGTTGGCGATATAGTCGCGCAGCTCGAAGGGCAGGCTGGCTTCCTTGACCAGCTTGCCGACCGGCATGGGGTAGTAGGTCACGTCGGGCCGCCGCGCGGCGACTGGCAGCGAATCGTCATAGAGCACGATGCCGCCCTCCGCGACCTGGGCCATGTCTTCCGCGGCGGTGCGGCCATTCATGCAGACCGCGATTTCATAGGGGTCACGGCGGGCCAGGTAGCCATCCTTGCTGAGGCGGATGATGTACCATGTGGGCAGGCCCTGGATATTGCTGGGGAAGAGGTTCTTGCCGGTGACGGGGATGCCCATCTTGAAGAACGCCCGCAGCAATACACCGTTGCTCGTCTGGCTGCCCGAGCCGTTGACCGTCGCGATGTTGAGCGAGAAGTTATTCACCCGCGCGCCATCGCTCTGCACCGTCCCCTGTGGCTGTGACGCCACCGCGGACGGGACTTTGTCAGGACGAACTATGTCCGACATGAGGCTCATACTGCTTCTCCTTGAAGTTGGGTCACAGAGACCGAGAGTTCATGGGCCACGCCCATCTTATCGAGCAAGGTCATATGCTGCACCAGCAGTTCCTTGCCGCGCGCAAAATCGCCGTCGCGGATGGCCTCAGCGATGCGCGCGTGATACCCCCAGACCTCCTGCAGATAACTGTAGTCGGCGTAGGTGTTCAGCTCGACGGCTTCGTAGGCATCCCAATAGGCTTCCAGCAGGCCCAGGACGAAGGGGTTTTCGATGCGCCGGAAGATGCCCAGGTGAAACGCCCGGTGTTCCTCGTAAGGAATCTGGATGCGCGATTCGCCCAGCTTGGCATGCGCCCGCTCGACGAGCTGGCACAGGCCGGCCTTGTCCTCATCGGTCAGGAGCACGACCGCTTCATCCCAGAAGGCCGTTTCGAGGTGGATGCGCAGGGTGCTGTATGCGCGGAACGCGCTGTCGTCCAGCCCGAGCGCGATCATGAGGCCGAGCCGGACGGCAGGACGAAAATCGTAGGCCAGGCACCGAATCCCGCGCCGCGGGCTCGCTTCCACCAGGCCCAGGACGCGGGCAACCTCGAACTGCTCGCGCAGCTTGCCGGTGCTGATGCCGACCTCCGTGCTGATCTCATCGAACGACGGCAGCCGCTCGCCGGGCCGGCAGCCGTGCGCCAGCAGGTAGCGGAGGAATTCCGAGTCGAGATGCGAAAGAATCATGTGTGCTGCTCTCAATCCTCCAATTGATTGGATCAATCGGATTGATTGCATTATAATCATGTCCCTCCAGATTGCAAGTCCCGTCCGCATCTGAGAATGCGGGCTCCGCATTTCAAACAGGCCCCTGAGATTGGCCCTCGGACAGGGGGAGTGCTATAATCCGGGCAACCAGTGATGGTTCAGCCATACTATTGACTATGGCCGCGGAATACGGCTGGCCTCCCCGATGGCCCCGCTTCCGCAAATTCCTGCAATGGAGCAAGGAAGGAGACACTCATGCCAAACCCAGCACATGATGCACCTGCTCACCTCAAGATCGAACCCTCCGCCGTTGTACCGCACGCCAAACAAGACCTTTGGGACACTGTCCTGGCCTCCCTGGATGATGTGGCTGCGCGCCTGAACCTGGATCCCGGCATCCATGCCATCCTGCGCGAGCCCGAGCGCGAGCTCACCGTGGCCGTGCCGGTCGGCATGGACGATGGCTCGACGAAGGTGTTCAAGGGCTACCGCGTCCAGCACTCTTCGGTGCGCGGCCCGTGCAAGGGCGGCATCCGCTATCATCCCGATGTTAACCTGAACGAGGTCAAGGGCCTGGCCGCGATGATGACGTGGAAGTGCGCGGTCGTGGATATCCCGTACGGCGGCGCGAAGGGCGGCATCCAGGTCGATCCGACCGGCATGTCGCAGGGCGAGCTCTCGCGCATGACGCGGCGCTTTACCTCGATGATCCTGCCCATCCTGGGCGGCAAGCGCGACATCCCCGCGCCCGATGTGAACACCAACGCCCAGATCATGGCATGGATCGTGGACACGGCCAACATGATCGAGGGCGTCCACATGCCCGAGATCGTCACCGGCAAGCCGTTGTCGCTGGGCGGCTCGCTGGGGCGCAAGGAGGCCACGGGCCGCGGGGTCGCCATCGTCACCGGCGAGCTGCTCAAGCGCGTGGGCCAGCCCCTGTCCGAGACGACGGTGGCAGTGCAGGGCTTCGGCAATGTCGGCTCCTGGGCCGCGCGCATCCTGCACGAGATGGGCTGCAAGGTCGTTGCCATCAGCGACGTGAGCGGCGGGGTGTACAACCCGAACGGACTGGACCTCGGGGCGATCGACAAGGCCATCGCGCAGCACCCGCGGCACCTGCTCGAAGGGTACAAGGCGTCGGATGTCGAGCGCATCAACAACGAGGAGCTGCTCGAAACGCAGGCCGACGTGCTCATCCCTGCGGCCCTGGAGCACCAGATTCGCGAGGACAATGCCGACCGCATCCGGGCCCGCTACATTGTCGAGGGCGCGAACGGACCGACCACGCGCGAGGCCGATGAAATCCTGGAGGGCAAGGGCGTCGTCCTCGTGCCCGATATCCTGGCAAATGCGGGCGGCGTGGCCACCAGCTACCTGGAATGGGTGCAGAACCTCCAGAACTTCTACTGGGAAGAGGACGAGGTCAACCATCGGCTGACGAGCATCATGAAGCGGAGCTTCGCGGGCGTGTGGGACTTCTCGCACGCCCAGGCAGTGCCGATGCGCCTCGGCGCGATGATGCTGGCGGTGGCGAAGGTCGCGGAGACGGCCCAACAGCGCGGGATTTGGCCCTGATAGGACGATCCAGGAATGACGGTTGAAGGTTGAAGGTTTGAAGCCGGAAGTCAGGGGCCGTGTGCGCCACAATCCTCATCTGTAATCTGGGTGAGGCTTTGCCCAGCCAGATTACAGACCGAGCGCCCAATTTCTGGCAAGCTGCAGTTCGTAATTCGTAATTCTCAATTCGTAATTCCAGGAGTGTGTGATGGCGAAGAAGGAGACACCGGAGGGCGTGCCGGCGGTCGGCGAGATGGCGCCGGATTTCGAGCTGCCGGCGGATGATGGGACGACGGTGCGGCTGAGTGACCTGCGCGGGCAGCGGGTGATCATCTATTTCTACCCGAAGGATGACACGCCCGGCTGCACGACCCAGTCCTGCGGGTTCCGCGACAGCTATGTGGAAATCACCGAGCGGAACGGCGTAGTGTTGGGCATCAGCCCGGACGGGGTGCAGAGCCATATCAAGTTCAAGACGAAGTTCGACCTGCCGTTCCGGCTGCTGGCGGACGAGGACCACAAGGTAGCGGAGCTGTATGGGGTGTGGGGCGAGAAGAGCATGTACGGAAAGACGTACAAGGGGATCGTGCGCTCGCACTTCGTGGTGGATGAAGAGGGGAAACTGGCAGACGTGCAGTACGACGTCAGCCCGACCGTGAGCGTGGAAAGCGCGCTGGCGAGCCTGCGGCTGTAATTTGACTTGAACCGCGAAGGCGCGAAGGACGCGAAGATTTCACAGATTGATCTTTGCGACCTTCGCGTCTTCGCGGTTAGCGTTGTTCAGCCGGTGCTAGGCCAGTGGCGAGCATCAGCCCGAAGAGCGCCCAGATGATGATGGCCGCGCGCGTGGCGTAGGTCAGCACATCGAACAGCCCGTGCACCAGGAAGACCACCAGCGCCCCCAGCAACCCCAGCGCCAGGACAGCCACCAGTGACCTCGGACCGGTCGGCCAGCCGCGGCCGCCGGACCTGCTCTGCCGTACCAGGAGATACCCCAGGATCAGGTAGAGCGCGGTGTGCCCGATCAGACCCGGCACGCCCATCTCGACCGCCGACTGCAGGAAGATGTTGTGCGCGTGCTCGATTTGGGCATCCGGCCCGATCGAGAAGAGCGGATAGAGCAGCTCCACGACCGGCTCGAACATCCCCATGCCTACGCCCGTGAACGGAAAGTCCTGGATCACGTAGAGCGCGCGGCTCCATAGCTCAACGCGGCCGCTGAAACCGGCCTCGCTCAACGTGCCATCGCCGCCCAAGGCAGCATTGACGATGGAGCTGAGATCGGCCAGGCCGGGACCGCCCGGAACTGCGAGTACCACCAGGGCCACTGCCGTAACCGCGGCCCAGAGGAGCAGCCAGCGGCGGTCTGCGAGGATCGTGACGAGAGGGACGGCCACCGCCACGCCGATCAGCGCGCCGCGGGATTGGGCCAGGATCATCATGGCGGCCAGCACAAGGGTGGTGAGGCCGGAGATGTTGCGGAGCAGCCGCCCGCGGGCGTACAGCGCCAGCATCAGCGCCGGCGGCAGGAACAGTCCCAGCAGGCCGCCGGCCAGGTTCGGGCTGAAGCCGCGTGGGTTCCAGAACGGCCGCAGCCCGCCGGGCAGCGCCTCGTAGACCTGCGGGTCGATGAAGGGCAGCTTGCCGATGGCGAACTGCGTGCCCAGCAGGAAGGCCGCGGCCAGCGCCAGTCCGCCCAGGAGGAGCGTCCAGGCTGCCGCGCGGGGCCACCGGACGGCAGGCGGCGCGCCAGCCAGACCGGCCACAACATAGAAAATCGCCACATCGGCGACGAAGGCATACGTGCGCGGGACCGTGGCCGTGCGGTCGGCGGAGGCCCAGAGTCCCACCGGCAGGGTGAGCAGCAGGAGCAGCAGCGGCCAGTCTGCGGGCGTCCGGCCCAGGGTGCGGCGGTCGCGCCACGCGGCCAGCACGCCGCCCGTCGCAACCAGGCCGGCCGCGACGGGGGGCAGCCACCGCGGCACGTAGGTGTTGAAGAGCAGGACGGGCAGCGCCAGGAGGACCAGCACGACGAGCAGACCTGCGGGGCGCTTGACCGCAGTCAGCACTGCCCTGACCGCGGTCATATCCGGCCCCGCACGGCGGCCAGGAGGTGCGCGGCGCGGGTGCGCCGGCCCGTGCGGCCGTAGCGCGCGGCCAGCCACGCATCCTCCGGCCACAGCGCGCGGCCGAGCAGTCGCGCGGCATCGCGCGGCCGGTCGGCCAGCAGCAGCTGGTAGATGAAGCGAGCCGGGCCGCCCGTGATATCGCGGCCCGCGAGCATGGAGGCGGGAGTCACGAAGAGCGCGAGCAGGCGGCGGCGCAGGGCAGAGGGCTGTAGGGCTGTGAGCGCGGGAGAAGCCTCCGGCAACCCCAGCAGCCCATCGGCCAGGCTCAACACCTGCCAGACCGCCGTGCGCACCCGCCAGGCGCGCGCCCGCTGCGCAACTGTGGCCCAGTCCACCGCATGGCTGCAGGCCACCAGGCAGATGTCCAGCAGCGCACGCACGCCCGGGTAGGCCATCTGGTGATTCACGGCGAGGTGGACGGCCAGCTGGATGACCGCGTCCTCGGGTGCGAGGGTCCGCGCGGGGCGGCCGGCAACGGTCACGGGCACCACGCGGGCTGCGAGGCCGGCACTGTCCACCGCGGCCGTACGATGCAGCCATTCCCCTGCAAAGACGCCGTAGTGCAGCTCGACCAGCCCCTGGCCGGGCTGCGCGCCGGCCAGTTGAATCTCGCCCTCCCGGCCCGCCTGCAGCTCGAGGGGCCGCGTGTCCTTGCCGTGGCGGCGGTAGCCCGCGGCCTGGAGCGCGGCGACGGCCGCGGGCATCTCCGCGGCAGCCAGCCAGAGGTCGAGGTCCCCCATCGGACGGCAGGCCGGGTCGGGGTAAGCCAGGTGGGCCAGGGCCGCGCCCTTGAACAGGATGGGCGTGATGCCCGCGGCGGCCAGCGCATCGAGGACCGCGGCCAGCTCGCGGCCGTGCAGCTCGGCATCGGCCGCCGCGCGGTAGTAGGCCGCGGCCAGCGGCTGCGCCAGTTCCCGCGGCAGGCGGCCGAACGCGCCTGCCCGGCGGAGGCGATGGCAGGCGTACGCGGCGAGGCCCTGGCCGATCAGCCAGTCTGCCCACGCGGGGTCGGGCCGGCGCGCAGCCCAATCCGCAAGCTGCGCGTCGCCGGCCAGGGCGTGCAGAAAGGCCGGCGCGTCAGGAGGCACGACCGAGGACGGCTGCCAGACGGGCATCGGGTCAGCCTGCCGGAGGTGACGTGAGCGGGGGGGCGCCGTCGTGCCGGTACGCGGGCACGATGATGCGGAATGAGGCATCGAGCGCGGCCGTATCGCCCCGGTACGCGGCGGCAATCAGCCGCGCGACCTCCTGCTCCAGATTCTCGTGCCGGCCGTTCTGCGCGACGAAGATCTTCTCGTGCCCGGTGCGGCCATAGTTCTCCTCGGCCGCGAACAGCTCCTCGAACAGTTTCTCGCCGGGGCGCATGCCCGTGAAGCGGATCTCGATGTCGTGCTCCGGCTCCAGGCCCGAGAGCCGGATGAGGTCGCGGGCCAGGTCGACGATGCGGATGGGCTGGCCCATGTCGAGCACGAAGACCTCGCTGCCGTGACCGAGCGCCGCGGCCTGGAGCACGAGCTGGACCGCCTCCGGGATGGTCATGAAGTAGCGGCGCACATCCGGGTGCGTCACGGTGACCGGCCCGCCCGCGGCAATCTGGCGCTGGAAGAAGGGGACGACGCTCCCGCGGCTGCCGAGCACGTTGCCGAAGCGTACGGCGACATAGCTGCAGCCGGTCTGCCGCGCGGCGGCTTCGACGAGCAGCTCCGCGATGCGCTTCGTGACGCCCATGACGCTGGTCGGGTTGACGGCCTTGTCGGTTGAGATGAGGACGAAGCGCTCGACCCCGGCGGCAATGCTCGCCTCGACTACGCGCTGTGTGCCCAGGATGTTGTTGAGAACCGCGTCGGCCGCGTTGTCCTCCATCAGCGGCACGTGCTTGTGCGCGGCTGCGTGGAAGACAATCTCGGGCCGGTGCTCTGCGAAGACCGCGGCCAGGCGTTCGGGGAAGCGGATGTCTGCGATGACCGGTTGCAAGTTAGAAGGTTGAAGGTTGGAAGGTTGGGCAACGAACCTGGAACTTTCAACCTTCAACTCGTTGTGGATGTCGAAGATGCTGTTTTCGCCGTGGCCGAGGAGGATGATGCTGGCCGGGCTGCAGCGGAGAATCTGGCGGCAGAGCTCGGAGCCGATGGAGCCGCCCGCGCCGGTGACGAGGACGCGCTTGCCGCGGAGCAGCGCGGCTACCTGGGCGGCGTCGATCTGGATGGGTTCGCGGCGCAGGAGGTCCTGGATCTGGACGTCGCGCAGCTGCTGGAGGCGGACCGCGCCGCCCAGCAGCTCGTAGATGCCCGGAACGGTCCGGGCGCGCACGCCCACGGCTTCGCAGATCTCCACGATATCGCGGATGGCCGCGCCGGGTGCGCTCGGCATGGCGATGATGACCTGCTCGATGTGGTGCTCGCGGGCCAGGTCGGGGATGCGCTCGCGGCCACCCAGGACGCGCACGCGCTGGAGCAGCATGCCGTGCTTGAGCGGGTCGTCGTCGACAAAGCCGGCGGGGACCAGGCCGGTCTGCGGGTTCTGGCGCAGCTCCCGCAGCACCATCGCACCGGCCTCGCCTGCGCCCGCGATGAGGACGTGCTGGATCGGGCCGCCGGGAGCATTGCTCTTTCGCGCGCGCTGTGCGCCGAGGGCCCCGGCGCGCAGCGCGAAGCGCGCCCCGGCAATGACCGCGAACGTTACCAGCACGTCGATCAGCGGGATGGAGCGCGGGACGCCGGGGGAGAGCAGCGCAGGGAAAAATGCCTGGGCGCCGAGGAACAGCGCCCCCTGGGCCAGCGCACCGAGCGCCGCAGACCAGACGAGCAGCATCATCTCATCCGGCCCCGCGAACTGCCAGTAGCGTGTGTAGAGGCCGAGCACCGCGAAGAGGGGTATCTTGATGATGGGCGCGGCGAGGACATACACCAGCATGGTGCCGAGATAGATTTGCAGCGCCAGCGCGTCAAGGCGCAGGGCAAACGCAAGTAGCGCAGCCATAGGCAACAACAGGAGGTCGGCCAGCAACAGATGCCGGTTGCGTATCCGGATAAGAAAACGAGACACAAGGGCACGGGGATTCATCGGTTGGTTATCAGGCAAAGCTTGAGCATGATTGCGTTCCGCCTAATGATCGAATATGGTTCTGACTACAATGATAATGTCTCGCCAGAGCGTGCGATTCGCCAGGTAGTCGAGCTCAATCGCCAGTTTCGCCGGCATAATCTGATGCAGATACACGTCTTCCCAGGCCAACCCCTTGAGAAGCGCGCTTTCATCGCGATAGGTAAGGGATGCCAGGCTGGTAATGCCCGGGCGCACCGTGAGGACATCTCGTTGCCGATCTGTGTAATGAGCAACATAGCGCGGATCCTCAGGTCTCGGCCCAACCAGGCTCATGTCTCCCTTTGTGACATTCCACAGTTGCGGCAATTCGTCCAGTTTTGCTCGCCTCAGGAATCGACCAACCGGCGTAATGCGTGAATCGTCAGCCACAGTAATGCCAGGGCCAGCTCTATCCGCGCCCACTACCATTGTGCGGAACTTATAGAGCTTGAACGGCAGCCCGTGTCGGCCAGCGCGTGTGGCGCGATAGAGGACTGGACCGGCTGAAGTCACCTTGACCGTCGCTGCAATAAGGAGCAGCAGCGGTGATAGCAGGAGCAACCCAGCAAGACTGCTTGCCACGTCGAACACCCGCTTGGTCATGCGCGGCTATACCTCGAAGTGATATCCAGCACGGCCGCAATGGTATCCCGGACATCAGCTTCCGTCATTTTACTATAGATGGGCAGGGAAACCTCGCGCTGATATTCGCGATATGCGCTGGGGAAGTCCTGCGGCGTGTAGGCGTAAGTCTCACGATAATAGGGATGCAGATGCAGAGGGATGAAGTGAACGCTCGCTCCTATCTTTCGCGTCTTCAATTCATCCATGAACTGCGCGCGGTCAATATCCAGCTTATCCAGATTCAAACGCAGCATGTATAGATGCCATGCATGCTGAGAGTCAGGCCGATCGTAAGGCACCTCCAACTCAGGTTGCATGCCGAATGCGCGGGTGTATTCCTCCGCAATCTCACACCGCCTGCGCCACATCGTGTCGGCCTTCCGCAGTTGCGCCAACCCCATCGCTGCGGCCACATCGGTCATGTTGTACTTGTAGCCGGGCGCAATGATCTCGTAATACCAGGACCCCTCGGCCGTATAGCGCTTCCACGCGTCCCGACTGATGCCATGTAAGGCCATGATGCGACAGCGATCCGCGATCTCGTTATCGTCTGTGCAGATCATGCCCCCTTCGCCCGTCGTGATTGTCTTGGTCGCGTAGAACGAGAAGCAGACAGCCGACCTCACGTCGGGCCGCACGCGCGACCCGATGAGCCGTCCGCGGTACTGCGCGGGAAAAGCGTGAGCGGCGTCCTCGATCACCGCCAGTCCGCGATGCGCGGCGATCTCATAGATGGGAGCCAAGTCGACAGGCAGGCCCGCGATATGGGTGGGAATTATCGCACGCGTGCGCGGGGTGACAACGGCCTCGACGAGTTCCGGGCGCAGGTTGAGCGAACGCGGGTCCACATCCACGAACACTGGGCGCGCGTCGAAATAGCGCACCACCTCCGCGGTGGCTGCGAAGGTGTACGGCGTCGTGATAACTTCATCTCCCGGGCCTAAGCCGATCGCTTCGAGCGCGAGGTGCATCGCGGCGGTGCAGGAGTTAACCGCGATTCCATGGCGCGCCCCTACCGCGGCCGCAAACTCAGCCTCGAACTGCTTGGCCTTTGGCCCTGTCGTAAGCCAGCCGGATGCAATGACTTCGCTGACCGCGTCGATCTCGGCCTGATCCGTGTCGGGCTGTGCAAAGGGAAGATAAGAATCACGAATCATTCGATTACCTCTGAACGCAAGGACTTAATGAGCGGAGGCCAGTCTTGTTCTAGGAGAGGCCGATTACCCTCGAGAGAAAATTCAATCATCCCTTCGAGTTTTTTCATCATTGAAGGCTTCACCCTGTTCCTGCCAACCCACCGTACAATGTTGCGCAACTGCGTTTTCACTACTGGACGTAGCATCGGGCAAAAAACGACACTCTGTCGCACAAGTTGCGTCCGATATCCCATGCGTATCTTAAACTCATCTACCGAAGACGGCGCATCCAGCGAATGCAGACCGTAGAAAATCATCTGGATACCACCGCGTGACAGGATTTCCTTTGTGACAACAAACGCCAACGCATTGTTGACGCCATATTCTAGATGTGCACTAAGACTTTGCTGATAGAGAATACTGAAACAACCATCCGTTTCCACACCCAGCAACGCTGCCACAAGCTCGCCATTATGGGAAGCACCCCAGGCCTCGATGCCTGGCAGGTGCCGTGCGCTGAGGCAGAGGTGCTGCCACCACACTTCTGTTTCTGCATCTCGACGTGACTGACGCGCCAGTGTGTCCGCGCGCAACGACCACCCTGCCGACGCCAATAGCTCCAGCGAAATCGGTTTGACTTCACAGTAAGCCAGTCCTTGCCTGACATCATACCGTGCTTTCTTGCTCAGGCTCAGCTCTGAATACCGCAGATCATCGCACACCACATGATAACTGATCCGGCCTCTTGCGGCAGAGAATGGGGCAGAGAAACGCAGCGCCATTCCCCGTTTTTGCCAGATAGACGATAGCTCGTCTTCCGACGGCTGAATGATCCAGTGATAGGGGAAGGCCTGGTAGATGCCCGGCGCGGCCTCATACCATAAGCTGCTGTGCGTGCGCTCAATGCGATGCCCTTGGCGGCGAAGCCACTCTGCAAAGACGTCGGCGTTCACGCCTCGCTCCCCGGGATCGGCATCACGTAACAGATGTAGCTCATATCGTCGCGCAGAAGTGTATCTGCCTGATGAAAACCCACTTTGCCATAGAACTTCCTTGCGCGCATATTGTCAGCTTCGGTGAACAGATGAATCTCACGGTAACCGTGCGCGCTTGCGTGTTCCGCCAGCCTTTCAACCAGTCTGCGTGCCGCCTCGCTCCCGCGCGCCTCCGGTATGACGACGATCGGGCGCAGCTCGTAGCTCCCGGCCGATGCGGGACCATCGGTCTTGCCGCACATCCGCTGGAGAAACGATCGCAGCAAATGCGGCCGCCGGAGGATGTGGAGCAGACCCCATCCGGTCAGCGGCAGCATATGATTCCGCAGCATATCGCGGCGTAGAGCGGCGCTATCCCACACGCCGCAGACGTAACCAATCGCGTGGCCCTGCTCCTCCGCGACGAAGCCGCATGCGCCCCGGCCATCTAGAACAGCCCCATAATATTCGGCCAGCAGGCGCCGACCGGTCAAGCCGGTGAACAGCGTTGACAGATATGCCTGGTGCATAGCGCTGACCGTCGCGAGGTGCCGATGCGCAAGCGAAACGACCTGCACCCTCATCGTCCCTCGACCGCCCGCTCGAGGATGACTTCGAATGCATCCACGCATTGTCGGCGGGAGAAGCGCGCTTCCAGCAGTGCTCGCCCGCGACGTCCCATCTCATCCAGCCGGGCCGGGTCGTCGCGCAACGCTCGAATTGCCGCAGCCAGCCGAATGGGATCACCCGGCGGCACGTTCACCCCGCACTCTCCTTCGCGCATTAGTCGCGCAATCTCGCTGTCCTCGGGCGTGACCGTCAGGAGTGGGCGCGCGCTCGCCATGATGTTGAAGGTCTTATTAGGGAGCGAGAAACTGGCAGAACCTGGGTTGAGCGTGACAAGGCTGATATCCGCCGCGGCTAGCAGTTCGGCAAATTGCTCCCGTGGCTGAAATGGCAAGAATAGCACATTCGAGAGGGCCAGCTCCCGCGCCCGCGCCATCAACGCCTCTTTCCGGATCCCCTCCCCTACGATGACGAAGCGGACGTTCGTATCCCCATTCAGTGTTTGCGCGGCGGCGATGACATCTTCCAGCGCAGACGTGTAACCGAGCGCACCCGCGTACATTACGACGAATTGCCCTGTCAGTCCATAAGTTACGCGAAAGCGGTTGCTTTTTGGGAGCGGGCGTACCAGCTCAGGATCGGCCCAAACCGACGTGACCGACAGCTTGTTGTCCGGCACCCCCTTAGCCAGCAGGTTGCGGCGAAACGCCTCTGCAATGAGCGAGATATGTCGTGCGCGTCGGTACAGGAACTTTTCGAGCCGTGCGAAGAACCCGATCGCCTGCCGATTTCGAACAACTCCTGCGGCCACCGCGGCGTCGGGATACAAATCCTCCACACGCAGCACCCAGGGCACGCGCCATATGCGGCTGAGCAGCCAAGCTGATATGCCCAGCGGCAGTGGTGGCGAGTAGCTGAAGACAATATCGGGCCTGCCTGCGGCCAGCCCTGCGTAAAAAGCAGTTGCGCTGAATGTGCCGTAATTCAGGATACGCGGCACGAACCCCTTGCTGGTGGTAACATAGCTCCAGCTCCGCACGATCTTCACGCCGTTATGCTGTTCACAGCTGAGTAGGCGGTTGCGATAGCCGGGAAAGAGCTTGCCCAGTGGATAGTTCGGCGCGCAGGTGACGAAGCTGACGTGATGGCCGCGCCCTGTCAGGTCTTCGGCCAACTCGGTTGCTAACACCGCGCCGCTGACATCCTCCGGCCAGTAATGCTGGGCCATCAGCAGGATGCGCATCAGCCCATCGGCTCCAGTTGCCGGATAACGCGCGCCGGGTTCCCCACGGCGATGCTGTACGGTGGCACGCTCGCTGCAACGACCGCGCCCGCACCGATCACGCTACCCCTGCCGATGGTGACACCCTTCAAGATAAGGCAGTCCATCCCTACAAAGACATCATCTTCGATGATGACCGGCGCACACGCGCCTATCGCCGGTTCCACCTGACGGCGCGCAGGATGGAGCGGGTGAAAATCGGTGTCGGTAACGATACTATTCGCGCCGATGTTGACCCGGTCTCCAACAGTGATGCTGACAGCGGCGACCAGGCCGCCACCGGTTATCGCGAAATCACTGCCGATCGTTAGGCAGGCACCAGCCCTCCATGTGCAGAGTACGACCGGATGATTGGGGGAGAGAGGGTTCGAATAGCGCGACGAACGCAGGTTGAGCCCAGAGCCTAACGAAATATCGCTCTGGCGATGGCGCATGATGATGGGTGTGCCGTAAATCTTCCATCCTTGACCCCACGCGATCCCATGAGTGGCAAAAAACAGGCGGACCCACGGGTACGTAAGCAGTCGGAAGACTTCGTTGCGCATCTTCCACGGGGTGTTCAGCGCGTCATCCAGCCTATTCATGATTGGGTGAATTGGTAAGCACGCGTTGATACAGAGCCTCGAGCTGGTCCACGGTCCTCCGGATGCTGAAGGTATCTTCCATCACCGCCGGGCAGTTGGTTTGATATCGCTGATAGCGCGGCCGATCGGTAAGCAGCCGGTCAATCGCCGCAGCGAGGGCATCCGCATCGAAGGGGACAACATCACCGATCCGATCCTTAACCAGATACGCGCTCTCGCAGGTGTCAGTGATGACCATCGGTGTCCCCGCGTTACAGGATTCGACGATGGTCTGCGGGAAAGTATCTGTGCGACAAGGAAGGACGTAAAGGTCGGCATCGCGGAACGCCGCGTCCACATGTGAACCAGAGAGGAGACCCGGTAGCACAACCCGATCCTGCAGCCTGTACTTTTCGATGAGGCGCAGGATTTCCGGGAGCTGACCATCGTCAGGTCCTGCAATCATTAGTTGAACTTGCGGCGTTTTGAGCCGGACAAACGCCTCGATCAACATATCTGCGCCCTTCTTCCGGTTGATTCTTGCCAAGAATAGCACAAGCGGGACTGTGTTTGCTAACCCAAAGCGCTGACGGAAGGCTCCAGGTTCCGGTAGAGGTGCGTCAGGTTTGACGTCCAGTCCGTTGTAAATGATCTCGATTTTCTCAGGGGGCACGCCACGCGCAAGCGCCTGCTGTCGTTCGCTATCTTGACCGACGACTACAGCCGCGAGGCTGCTCAGTTCCGCTTGCCCGAACACACGGTCGTACAGACGCTTTACAGCGAAGGAATTTACAACAACAGGAAGCCCCCCATGCGGCTGCATCACCATGGGAACGCCTGCTGACTTAGCGGCGCGGACCACTGGCAGATTCATGAAATTGCGATAGCCATTCAGATGCACTACATCGAATTGCGAGATCTTCCTCTTTAGCCATTTGCTCCATTCTGGAAGCCAAACGGGGCCAAGCGTACCGGGCCAAAAGGATAGGTTGAGAGTATTGAAGTAAATGATCCTTAGGCCATCAATGTCACGCTGAAACGTTCGGGGCTCTATCTTCTCGCGTTTGTTTAGCAGGTTTGTACAACAGACAGTGACTTCATGACCTCTGCGCACCAGCTCACGACCGTTCTCATGGACGATCTTGACCGGTCCGCCCCAACCAACCGCGGGATAGAAGCCGAGGGTGATGTGAAGGATTTGCACAACTGCTCCAACTGATGGATGAAATCTGAGATAGCCACATTTAGATCGAGTATTTGACTCTCAGAACCGTGTCCAAGCAGTCGAACGCATCTCGAATGATCCTCACCATGCATATGTTGCTTAATCTGCCCTTCCTGAGAACCAGTTCCTATAAAAGTGAATTCGATAGGGTGTAGGGATATTCGTGAGACTGATCAATCGTTGACTGCTCACTGGGGCTTTTCAATCACCCGTCTGTTTTGTCCCAGCAATCTCGCTTTCGATGAACTTGATCTGTTCCTGATTCGGTCGAGACTCACGCAACTCCCACTCCTTTGCCTTTTGCATGTATGCAACAGCTCTCTCAGTCTGGCCGAGACCCTTATAGGCCAAGCCGAGTTGTAGATAATAAGAGGACACGAAGTAGGGACGATCGGTCCGCAAGAGTGCCAAGCCATGATTCAGGACCTCCAGAGCCCCTGCGTTTGCGCCACTCTCCCGCAAGCTCATGCCAAGGAAATAAGCAACCTCGATGTCTTCGGATGCGAGTGATTGCGCCTCTCTGTAATACTCTGCTGCGCGGGCCCACGAACGCTCAAGCCGGTAGGAGTGCCCCAGATTCATCAATAACTGAAATCGCTGGCCCGCAGAGATGGATGAACCTGAGACAGCTAACGCCGTATCGAGTACGAAACGGCCCTGGGACACATCGCCCCGCAAGAGCAATTGATACCCCCACCCAGACAGAGTACTCGGCGACAGTTTGCTCCACTGCTCCTTAGCCTTTTCCTGATTTCCGACGTTCCAGGCCAGTTGTGCTTGCCATGCTGTCGTCAGGTTCTTGCGCGGGCACTGGTCGACATCAGCCAAGGCACTCATAGCGGCCTGTGCTGACTCAGCCATGCCTAGTCGGCTAACCCAGATTTGCTGACATGGGCTGGCCTGATCGCGAAGCGCTGCGTCGAGATTCGCACCTGATCTCAGCATCAAGCGACCATCGTTGAAGGCTGCACAGCTTTCCTCCCAACATAGACCATGTATCAAAGTGAGATTGCTAAAATTCCGGGCAAGAGGAGCCGATCGGTTGACCAAGAGCAAACAGCCGGTCAGGAACAACAAGATGAGCGATATTCCCCACGAGGGTTGGGCTGTCCTGAGGGATACGGCCTCAATATCAGATGGCATCGGCTGATACTTTCTTGGGGGCAATGATCCTTTTGCCCCTGTTCCCTGTCGTCCTCGCTGCGTTGTAACGGGACCTCAGATACATCATGATCCAAACGGGTATCAACACATATAGGAAACCGTAGGCGTTGAAGGCGAAATTGTCTCCTCCGCGACCATACATGTGGATCAGGAAGGGCCAGTAGACGGCGAGTTGGACCTGCGTGAGGCGATCACCGGGGTTCGTGCGGTAGACATCGTAGATGCGCCTGGAAAGCCACCCCCAGGCGATCATGCCGGGTACAATTCCAGGCGGTCCGAAGTTCAGATAAAAGAGAGCCCAGAAAGGGATCGTTGTCCCTTCAGGCCACAACTGCGCAAAGAACTCTTCACCGATGGTTTGAGGTTTGTCCGGCCACAGAAAACGGGGGATTGGTTGGGTAAAGAAGTTAAGAAAGCTTGCGCCATGGAAGTAAGGCTGGTAGCTTGGAACGACGCGGACGAGGAGCGCCGTGCTGGATGCAATTTCTGAACCATCCACCATCACGCCCCATGCGTCGTCTATCGAAAACCCGCCCTCACTACCCATTTGAGCGCGGACGATAGCCGAACCCGAACTTTGCGAGCGAAGGAAGCCGATTCCTCCAATAACGACGTAGAAGATGGCGAATGCTACCAGAAGAGATTGCCAGATCCGAGGACGGGCGCCGCGTTCTAAAAAATAGAAGAGCAGCACACCCAGAACGAGGAGAAGCACCCGGAAGCGCGCACCCGAACCCGCAAAGAAGAGAGCCAGGAAAGCAAACAGGACCAGATAGTGCATGGACCAGCGCCGCTTGAAGCGGAAGGCGATCAACATGAGGAGACACGCAGGTAACGATTCGCGCGCGGCGTACAGATAGCCGATGTGCGGACCAAGTGCCATGTCCCAGGCGTTACCGTAATCGGCGTCGCCGCCTAACACCCATAGGGCGCTCAATGGAACCTCAGCGATGACAACCCAAAGTGCCACCAGAGTGGAGAAGAACAGGAATAGGACAATAGCCCACTTTTCGAGGAAACGCCTCGTCTCCGGGTTCGCACTCTCGAGCGGCCGTTTGCGTGGCGCGAAGTTGACTGCCGAGGCAGTATGTAGATAGTAACCGACGCCGAAACCCAGAAGCGCAAGGGTTGCGAGCAGGGTAACCTTGCTGAGTTCCCCGGTCATATCGCTACCCAGAAAGCTGAAATCGTTCTCCAGAAGCGCGACACTTGGCACCAGCACAAAGTATACAAGGGAGCTCAACACGAATGCATAGATCGGCTCAAAAATGTCCAACCGGCCACGCAACAGTGGGATGAGGATAAGAATCCCACAGGCGACCACCAGGACAGCCAAAGCCAGACGTTCGTATCCCGATCGGTTTTGCAGCAAGACGAAGGCAACCACAACGACGCTAATGGCGAAACTAAAGGACGCCAGCGCCAGAACCAGATACCGAGATCTGGCTAGGCTACGACGCATGGTGTCCCCCTCCCTCTCGGGATGCGGAAACCTGCTCAAACGATGCTATGGTCGAGCGGATGCCCTGCCGGAACCGCTCCCACGACCATGTGCCTGCGGCTGCCCACGCCGCGGCCGACATCAGAGGCAAGAGGTGGGGATCGGTAAGGCACCGTTCGATAGCTAGAGCGATCGCATTCGGTTCGCCGGGAGGGACGATGAATCCCTCGACCCCGTCTTCCATGACATCAGGGCCACCCGTGTTGTGGGTACACAAAATCGGCAAGCCCTCAGCCATGGCCTCTAAGTACACCAATCCAAACCCCTCCACCAGCGACGGCATGACAAACAGATGATGGCTGCGGTACATCTCGCGTAACTGGGTGTTCTGAACTGAATTGTAAAAGCGCACATTTTCGGGTACACGCTCAGCCAGTTGTGGGTCTATGGCGCTTCTTGTCACGACGCTCACTTCCACCAGCTCGGCCGGGAAACGCCTGACGGCGTCAAACAGATGGTGCGGACCCTTACGATAGGTTAGTTGCCCGACCCAAAGGAGACGTAGGGGCTTTTGCACCTTCCAGCGTGCCTCGGGCAGCGGAGCAGTGTCGCCCGCTTCACCGTGGGAGCCGCCGTATGGGACGATGCTGATCTTGTCACGTGCAACGCCAGCTTTCACGAGTCCGTCTCTCGTGAAGCCTGATGCTGCGATGATGCCGTCGGCGTTGTGTAGGGATTCGATATACCCGTTGTCTGCATCCGAGAGGGTGAGTTCCTCTGGCTCCGGTAAGTAAGATAAACCCGACTTGGCCCTATCCTCCTCCAACACCCTCTTGATCTGTAACCCTACTGGATGAACCTGGAAAACGACGCTTGGACCTCGCCAGACCCGTTCCTGGCGCATCAAAGCTTCCCAATGATAGCTATAGCAGATCATCCCCATTTCAGGATGAAGTCTTGCGTATCTGACCGCGCGTTCCGCAACCATCTCCCACTGAAGTGCAAGGATAGTTTGAGGGTCAGCCCCACATCGTTTCAGGTAACGAGTTCGCAGATGGTACGTCGGGAATAGGTTGACCATTTTCCTGGAATTTAGTCCATCACAGTGCCTAAGTAGAAATTTAGTTTGACCAGGCAGATCAACCGTGCGGAGAAGGCGGACCAACCAGTCCGGTGTGTAGAAGTCGGTGAATCCAACTTCCAACGCGCCAACCTCATTCAGCGCAAGTTGTACCTGATAGTGATCTCGGCGTCCGTCAACGATCACACCATAGCGGAATCCAAAATGAGCTATGTGAGTTTCCTCCGATCAAAATACCTGATCAGGCTGCTCAGAGATACGGGGCGAACTAGTTGGACGCGGGTAGTCGAGAGGTGCTTGACCAAATGGGCCAGCATATATACTGACGAAGCAGAGTAAGCAACCAGTGAAGTCACGGCTGCGCCAAGAATTCCAAATGGCTTGAGGAGTAGGACCAGCCCAAGTACTGTAACGAACAGCGAAGCAAGTTCTCCTTTAGCCGGAACCAAGGGCTCCCCAAGGCCACGCAGGCTGCCGGCCCATGCCAGCCCGATTCCCAGAAACACTGCTGCCACCGTTAAGATCTCTGCAGATACAATACTCGGCCGATATGCCTCACCATACAACAGCGGCACCAGGATGGGAATTGCCGCCATCAGGGCCAAACCCGAGATCGCTGTTATGGTGACATTGAGGCGCGAATAAAGCAGTATTATCCTTCGCTGTTCGGCTGCATTCGATGCGGCTACCTTTGGGAAGATCAGCGTGCTGAAAGCGCCGGATCCTAGCCGGGCCAGCCCCGAGATGTTAACAGCCGCTGTGTACAACCCCAATTGCACAGGCGGGAGCAATACAGCCATCAACATTTGATCCATACGCTGATTCAAGAGTGACGAAATGCTGCCAGCATGGTTCCGAATACCATAAGCAAAAAGCCGCTTGGTCAGTGCAAGATTGATACCCCAACCCACGCCATACTTTCTTACGACTGTGAAGACGGCAAGGGCCGCAGTAAATAAGTTCGCCAGAAGAAGGCTAAGGGTAACATGCCACACTGATACCGAATCGAGTCCCCATAGCACCAATATGGCAACCAGGTAGACAACGTTGACAGACAGCCGGATTGTGTTGAAGACAGAAATTGCCAGGTCACCCTGCAACAAGCCCAAGGTGTAGGTCGCCACCAGGTTCGTAGGTATGAACCAAAGAAAGACAAGCGCAGAATTCATTACCTCCGCCGCCTGAGACTGCGTCAACTCGGGAATCAGCAGATATCCAAGCCCGATAAGGAGAACGGATTGGACCACGGCCAACAGGATTGCGTGTCCGGTGAGCTTGGCCCGGAGAAGTGGTGTCTTGGCGAGTTCGTAAGTGAAGGCTTCGCGCAACCCTAGGTTACCTACCGCGGCCAGCATTGACGGCCATAAGATAGCCACGGCGAATTCGCCGCGTCCGGCTGGGCCGAGTAGACGCGCCACCAGGATGCCGCTGATGGTGGCCAGTCCTAGAAGAAACACATCGGTCGCACCAGTAGATAGCAACTGGGACATCTGCCCCAAAGCACCGAAACGAAAGGCAAGGCGTTTTCCCGGGGATGCCATCTGGCTATAGATAGGGGCTGGACAGATTCAGTGCTTTCCTCCGTTAGCCGTCACGTCGGGGTAGCCCCATCTCGGCCAGACGGGCCAAATGCCGCTCGTACTCGTAGCCCTTTCATCAACCGCTCCTTGAGCGATCCATCTCGGCGCGGCGGAGCAGAGTCCTCAAGCGGCTGTGCGCGAGCGCGAAAAGCATAGAACAAGGCTCACGCTGATCTCGATTGCGACTGTCCCCGTTGCGCCGCCACCTGTCGTGCAACCCACGGATACGTCTCTGCGATCCCGTCACGCAGTGCGTACTGTGCGCGCCATCCCAGCGAGTAAATCCGGGCATTGCTGAAGTTGCGCGACTGCACGCCCACCGGACCAGGGATGTACTCGACGTTGATCTTCTTGCCGGCCACGTCCGCGACGGTATCGATTAGTTCCTTCACCGATACGTACTCTGGGTTGCCGATGTTAGCAGCACCCTCCAGGTCTGATTGCATCAGCCGGTAAATTCCATCGACCATGTCGTTGACATAGGTGTACGACCGGATCGCAGTGCCGTCGCCCCAGGCCGTGATCGTTCCGCCGTCAGGCACTTCTGCCACCTTGCGGCAAATCGCGGCCGGCGCCTTCTCGCGTCCTCCCGTCCATGTGCCTTCCGGTCCGTAACAGTTCTGGAAGCGGGCGATCCGCACCTGCATCCCGTAATGCCGGCCATACGCCTGCAACATCCGCTCTGAATACAGCTTCTCCCACCCGTATTCGTTGTCAGGATTGGCCGGTACCGCCTCCGCCTCTGTCATCTCCGGCTCACCAGGCTGCATGTCGCGATAGACGCACACGGAGGACGAGTAGAAGTAGCGGGGGACTTTCAGGAGCGCGGCCTGGTGGGTCATGTGTACGTTTATCAGCACGTTGTTGTGCATGATCTCGCATTCGGCCGAGTGGATGAAGCCCATGCCGCCCATGTCCGCGGCAAGTTGGTACACCTCGTCGAACGTGCCGTCGTCCAGCGTCAGCGCATCCTTGCAGTTCTGCGGCTCGCGCAGGTCCAGGACGCAAAACTCATCTGCGGCTGATGGCGCGAACTCGTGGCGCTTGATATCTATACCTCGCACCCAGTAGCCTTCGGCTTTTAGCTTCTTGACCAGGTGTCCACCGATAAAACCGCCTGCCCCACATACGATGGCTTTCTTCATTTCTACACCCTCACCCCAACCCCGTCTCCGCCAGCCGGATCAAATACTGCCCGTACTCGTTGCCGCGCATGACCTGGCCCTGGGCCAGCAGCGCGTCGCGCGTGATGTAGCCCATCCGGTAGGCGATTTCCTCCGGGCAGGAGATCATCATGCCCTGCCGCTCCTGGACGGCCTGGACGAACCCGCTGGCCTGCAGGAGGGTCTCGTGCGTGCCGGCGTCCAGCCAGGCGACGCCCCGGCCGATCTGGTCGACGCGCAGCTGGCCGCGCTCGAGGTAGGTGCGGTTGATGTCGGTGATCTCGATCTCGCCGCGGGCAGAAGGCTGCAGGTTGGCCGCGATGTCGCTGACCTCCCCGTCGTAAAAGTAGAGGCCGGGCACGGCATAATGCGACCTGGGAGCCTTCGGTTTCTCTTCGATGCTGATGGCACGGCCGGTCGCGTCGAATTCGATGACGCCGTAGCGCTCGGGATCCCGGACCGGGTACGCGAAGACGAGCGCGCCCTCGGTCAGCCCCGCGGCCGCGCGCAGTTGGGCAGGCAGGCCGTGGCCGTAGAAGATGTTGTCGCCGAGGATGAGGCAGGCCGGCTGGCCGGCGACGAAGTCACGGCCGATGATGAAGGCGTCCGCAAGGCCGCGGGGGGTGGGCTGCTCGGCATACTCGAAGTGCAGGCCCCATTGGTCGCCCGCGCGCAGGAGCGTGCGGAACGCGGGGAGGGCCTCCGGCGAGCTGATGACGAGGATGTCGCGGATGCCCGCCAGCATGAGCATGGAGAGCGGGTAGTAGATCATCGGCTTGTCGTAGACCGGCAGCATCTGCTTGCTGACGGCGATCGTCAGGGGGTAAAGCCGCGTCCCCGCCCCGCCTGCCAGGATGATACCTTTCATGACGCCTCCTGGAATAGGACACTGATTGAACTGATTGGACTGATTTTCATGTTCTTTTCAGATTCGGCTTCAGGTGATTTTCGAAGATCTTGCGCACAACTCGAGGCTTAGGGCCAAAGTTTACAACCAGTCCGACCTCATAGGGCGTGGCTTTCAGATAGTTCAGCAGCTGCGCCGCATGGTCCGGTGTTATGTCACTCGCAGCCTTGAGTTCCAACAACACGAGGTCGTTCACGACGAGGTCGGCAAAGTATTCACCCACGATGCAACCGTCGAAGAAGACCGAGATCGGCCGTTGCTGCTGAACCTGCAGGCCATGCGCCCGGAGCCGCATGGCGAAGGCATTCTCATAGACCTTCTCCAAGAAGCCATAGCCCAGAGCATTGTAGACGTCGTAGAATATCTGGATTATCTGCCGGGTCAGCGCACTGTGCTTGTAAGTGGAGACCTCGTACGAACCCCGTTCCTCGTCCAGTTCGATCATGGCCACATCACTCGTAAGACTGATGACGCTAACTTATCAGAATCAGATCAGGTAAATCAGCGTCATCAGTTCAATCAGCGTCCTATTCGGCGTTCTATTGTCAGTTGCTGTTGCCGTTGGCGCGGAGGAGGCCCTGGCGGGCGAGGTAGTCGATGATCTTGCGGGCGTTCTCCTCGGGCGTGTTGTTGACCGTGTCGAGCGTGATCTCGGGATGCTCCGGCGCCTCGTAGGGATCGTCGATGCCGGTGAAGCCCTTGATCTCCCCGCGGCGCGCCTTGGCATACATGCCCTTGTAGTCGCGCTGCTCGCAGACCTCGAGCGGGGTGTCGACGAAGACCTCGACGAAGTGGTCGCTGCCGACCATCGCGCGGATCTCGTTGCGGATGGCGCGGTAGGGGCTGATGGCCGCGCAGATGGTCGTGCCGCCGTGCCGCGTGATCTCCGCCGCGACCCAGCCGATGCGGCGGATGTTGGTGTCGCGGTCCTCCTTGGAGAAGCCCAGGCCCTTCGACAGGTGCGTGCGCACCACGTCGCCGTCCAGCACGGTCAGGGTCTTGCCGAACTCCAGCAGGAGCTGGGTCAGCACCTCGGCGGTGGTGGACTTGCCCGCGCCGCTCAACCCCGTGAACCAGATGCAGACGCCCTGCTTGTGCCGCGGGGGATAGCTCTCTGCCAGGATCTCGGCTACTTCGGGACGCGTGAACCACTCGGGCAGCAGCCGGCCCGCGTTCAGGTAATCGTCGCGCACCTGCGTGCCGGAGATGTCGGCCGTCTTCGCGCCCGCCGGCACCCTGCTGATCTCCTCGTAGCGGTCCTCTTCCGGCAAGTAGACGAACTGGAGGAACGGGATCATCCTGACGCCCAGCTCGGCCTCATACTGCGCGACCATTTCCTGTGCATCATAGGGACCGTAGAAGGGCTTGCCGGTCGAGTCTTTGCCGGGTCCCGCGTGATCGCGGCCCACGATCAGGTGGTTCGCGCCGTAGTTGCGGCGGATGATCGCATGCCAGATGGCCTCGCGGGGGCCGGCCAGCCGCATCGCCAGGGGCAGCAGGGAGAGCAGGATGCGGTCCGGGTCGTAGTGGTTCTCGGCCAGCGCCTTATACGTGCGCACGCGGGTGAAATGGTCCACGTCGCCGGGCTTCGTCATGCCGACGACCGGGTGCAGCAGCAGCACGCCGTCCACGGATTCCGCGGCCCGCTTGGTCAGCTCCTCGTGCACGCGGTGCAGGGGGTTGCGCGTCTGGAAGGCGACGACGTTCTGGTGGCCGAAGCCGGCCAGCCGCTCGCGCACCTGCGCCGGGGTCAGGCGGAGGTCCTTGTAGTCATAGTGGGTGGGCAGTTGGAGCACCTGGAGCTTGCCGGAGATGTTCAGCTCCCCCCAGCGGACCATCTCGGCGACGAGCGGATGGCGCATGTCGGTCGAGCCGAAGGCTTTCTGCGCGCATTCCTGCTTGTCCCACGGATAGATCTCCTCAACCGTTATGATGGCGAGCAGCTCGTTCTTGGCGTTGCGCAGCGCGATGTCGCGGCCGGCCTGGATATCGGCGTTCGGCTCGACGGGCAGCGTGATGGGCAGCGGGAACAGCGTGCCATCTGCCAGCCGCATCTCATCCAGCACGCGCTGGTAATCCGCCTGGCCCATGAAGCGGTCGAGCGGCGAGAATGCGCCGGTCGCGAGCAGCTCCAGGTCGCAGACGATGCGTTCCGACACCTGCAGCGACGGCAGCGTGCTGGCATGGGCCTTGACATCGGCCAGCGCGTCCGCAGGGACCATCAGGTCAACCAGTTTGCCGCCGTAAGGCTCAATCAACCGGGTGGGCGTGGAAGACAGAGACGACATAAGCAGTAAGGATCCTCCGAGTGAGATGTGATGCTGCGGCGCAGACAGGGCTAGCCGGCAGGTATTTACAGAGACAGGATGAGCGTGCGCTCGTCAGTGAAGGCACCCGTTTCCCAACGGCGCATGCAATCTATGACCGGACGTGCCGCGTATCCACCACGAGGGCCGCCCGGCGCAGGATGTCTGGCCAGTCATAGGTCGAATGGTCGGTGACGATAATGACGCAAGCGGCCGCAGCCAGCGCCTCGTTCAGGTCGGGCTCCGCGCACAGCCCGCGGCCGTTGTGGGTCAGCGTGTGGACGTAAGGGTCGTGATAGCTGACCTCCGCGCCCTTAGCGCGCAGCAGTTCGATGATGTCCAGCGCGGGCGACTCGCGCACATCATCGATGTCCTTCTTATACGCGACGCCCAGCACCAGCACGCGGCTGCCCTTCAGGGCCTTGCCCGCGCTGTTGAGCGCGTCCTGCACCTTGTCCACCCAGTAGCGCGGCATGTCGGTGTTGATTTCGCCGGCAAGCTGGATGAAGCGCGCATTGTAGTTCAGGGTCTTGAGCTTCCAGGAGAGATAGTGCGGGTCCAGCGGGATGCAGTGGCCGCCGACGCCGGGGCCGGGCGTGAACTTCATGAAGCCGTAGGGCTTGGTCGCGGCCGCGTCGATGACCTCCCAAACGTCGATGCCCAGCTTGTCGCACATGATGGCGACCTCGTTGACCAGGGCGATGTTGACCGCGCGGAAAGTGTTTTCCAGCAGCTTGACCATTTCCGCGGTCTGGGTGGAGGAGACGGGCACAATCTGCTCGATGGCCTCGGCGTACAGCGCGACGGCCACCTCACGGCAGGCCGGCGTCATGCCGCCCACGACCTTCGGCGTGTTCTCGACGACGAATTTGGCGTTGCCGGGATCGATGCGCTCGGGCGAAAAGGCCAGGAAGAAGTCCTGGCCGGCCGTGAAGGAAGGCATCTGCAGCCGCTCCAGCGTGGCCGGGCCGGCCAGCATCGGCAGGAGCAGTTCCTCGGTCGTGCCGGGGTAGGTGGTGGATTCGAGCACGACCAACATGCCCGGGTGGATGTACTCGGCGACGGACTCGCCCGCCGCAATCAAATAGCGGACATCGGGGTCGCGTGTCTTGTTCAGGGGCGTGGGGACGCAGACGATGGCGGCATCGCACTCGGCCAGCGCGGCGTAGCTGGTTGTCGCCCGGAAGTTGGGGGCGATGGCCTGCAGCCGCGGGGAGGGAATATCCTGGACGTAGGACTCGCCCCGGTTCAGCGCATCGACCTTCTGCGCATCGACGTCGATCCCGATCACGGAAAAGCCATGCTCGGCGAAGGCCACGACCAGCGGCAGCCCCACGTAACCGAGTCCCACCACGGCGACCACCGCTTGATGGTCGCGAATCTTGCCCAGAAGTGCGTCTTTCATACACCTGCATCCTGTTCTGTCTGGATGAATACAGCCCATGCTCCGCGGTCCCACGCCGGCTCGCCGGCGTAGGGAGACGGATGTCGAGCCACCCGGAGCATCTGAACTGCTGCGGCACACGCACGGCGCTGCTGCTCCCAGGCCGGCAGGTGTCGCGGCGGGTCAGTCTGGATGGAGCTGCTACGACGGTGTGGCTCGCTGTGACCGGTTGCTGCGCCCGCATGCGGGCGCACACCCCCCCTTACAAACAAAAGCGGCCCCCGGGGCCAAACCCCAGCCAGGCCGTCTTTGCGCGCGTTCGTATGTTCGCAAGAGAGAATGAGGAACGTCTCAGGAATGCCCCCGGCCCGACTCGAACGGGCACGCCCTTAAGGGCACAGGCCCTCAACCTGCCGTGTATGCCAATTCCACCACGGGGGCATTGTGACCGTATTATACCGCTTCTCCGTCGCCTGTCAATAACAGACCCCTTGCGATACATTGCGCCGCAGGGTGCGGGCCGCATCGTGCGGCCCGCACCCTGCGGCCATCTTAGCATCGCGGGCAGGGCGTGTCAAATCCTTTGGCCGGTTGGGGGACGGGGCGCTGAAGCGCCTACTACGAACGGGCGCGGGCAATGGTTTGGACGGGGCGCTGAAGCGCCTACTACGAACGGGCGCGGGCAATGGTTGGGACGGGGCGCTGAAGCGCCTACTACGAACGGGCGCGGGTATGGGTTTGTAGTAGGCGCTTCAGCGCCCGGTGCATGCGAATCCAGGAAGGTTTTGTCAAGGCGAGAGAGGTAAAGTATACTGGGGTAATCTACCCTAGGGTGATCTATCCCAGAGTAGACTGCCCTGGCATCGCTCGATGCCATTCCATCTGGCGATAAAGGATCACACATGAGCCTCAGGGTTGTCACCGATTCCAGCACCAGCGTGCCTTCCGAGCACCTCTCGCGGCTCGGCATCATCGAGGTGCAGGCGAGCGTCAATTTCGGCGACGAGAGCTTTCTCCGCTCGGAGCTGGCGCTGGAGGAGTTCTACGCGCGGCTGGCGACGGCGGACCGGCTGCCGACGACCTCGCAGCCCGTGCCCGCCGCGTTTCTCAAGGCCTACGGGCAGGCGCTCGCGGAGGGCGCGGACGAGGTCATCGCGGTGTGCGTGTCAGGCCAGCTCAGCGGCACGTTGAGCAGCGCGGTCATCGCGGCCGGGGAAGCGCCCGTCAAGGTGCACACCTGGGATTCCGAGCACGTCTCCATCGCGGCGGGCTGGCAGGCCATCGCTGCAGGTGAGCTGGTCCAGGCCGGCTGGCCAGCGGACGCGGTCCTGGCGCGACTGGCCGACATCCGCAAGCGGACGTTCCTGGCCTTCGTGCCCGCCAGCCTGAAGTACCTCGTTGCCAGCGGCCGGGTGCCCAAGGTGCGGGGCGCGGTGGGCGACCTCCTGAGCATCAAGCCCATCATCAGTGCGGGGGACGGGCTGCTGGAGCCGACCGGCCAGGTGCGCGGGCAGCGCCGTGCGCTGGAGACGCTGCTGGAACGCGCGGTCACGGCCATGGAGGGCCAGCCTGTCCGCCTGGCCATTGCACATGCGAATGCCCCCGGCCAGGCGGAAGAACTTGGAGTGGCGGCGCGCGGGGCACTCAACGTGGCTGAAGAAGTCATCTATGACGTGGGGCCTGTGCTGGCCGCGCTGGCAGGACCGGGCGTCCTGGGGCTGAGCGCGTATGCCCTGCTGGCAGATGAGCCGCACGGACTGGCGGGAGGCCGAGCATGAAGATTGCCGTTGATGCCATGGGCGGCGACCACGCGCCGGGCGTGGTGGTGGCGGGCGCGGTGGCTGAGGCTCGCGAGCGCGGCACGGCCCTGGTCCTCGTGGGCATCGAAGAGCAGGTGCGCGCGGAGCTGGCGAAGCACGGCGACACGAGCGGGCTGCCCATCGAAGTGGTCCACGCGTCCGAGGTGGTCGCGATGGATGAGCACACGATGGCCGTGCGCGCGAAGCGGGACTCGTCGCTCATGGTCGGGATGCGGCTCGTCAAAGAGGGGCGGGCGGACGCCTTTGCCTCCGCGGGCAACTCCGGCGCGGTCATGGCCGCGGCGCTGTTTGGGCTGGGACGCATCCCCGGCGTCGAGCGGCCTGCGCTGGGAAGCATTTATCCTGCCTCGCCCGAGCCGTGCCTCGTCATCGACATCGGCGCGAATGCGGACTGCAAGCCGGAGTATCTCGTCCAGTTCGCACACATGGGCGACCTCTATGCGCGCAAGATGTTCGGGCTGGCGCGGCCGAAGGTCGGCATCATCTCGAACGGTGAGGAAGCCGACAAGGGCAGCATGCTCATCCGCGAGACCTATCCCCTGCTCAAGGCCAGCGCGCTCAACTTCATCGGCAATGTCGAGGGCAAGGACATCGGCCGGGGCGCGGCCAACGTGGTCGTCAGCGACGGGCTGACGGGCAACGTCATCGTGAAGCTGAGCGAGGGGCTGTTCTCGTTCATGCTCAAGTTCCTCAAGCGGCAGTTCACCGCGGGCCCGCGCAACAAGGTGGGCCTGCTGCTGCTGCTGCCCGCCGCGGTGGCAGCCGTGCCGGGCCTGGCCGTGCTGTGGCCGACCGTGAAGGCGCTGAAGAAGCGGGTGGACTGGCGGGAGATCGGCGGCGCACCGCTGCTCGGCGTGAACGGCGTCGTCGTCATCGGTCACGGCCGGAGCGATGCCCGCGCCATCCAGACCATGATACAGATGGCCGAGAAGAGCGCGCAGCAGGAGCTCGTGCAGGGGTTGCGCGCCGAGTTTGCGGCGCATGAAACCGTAGCTGCTTGAGCCGGCAACGGAATCCGGAGAGCTGGCAGGAGTTATGACGATCACTGAGGATAAGCAGGCCCGCCGCGCGGGCAGCCCGGGGGCGCGGCGGGTGGTCATTACAGGGTTGGGCGCAATCACGCCGGTCGGCCATACGGCCCCGGATACCTGGGACGCATTTGTGGCCGGGCGCTCCGGCGTCGACCGCGTCACCAGTTTCGATGTCTCCAACTACCCCGCGCAGATTGCGGCGGAGGTGAAGGGTTTTGACCCGACCGCGCACATCCCGGCCAAGGAGGCGCGGCGCATGGCGCGCTGCAGTCAACTGGCGGTCGTGGCGGCGCGCGAGGCCGTGGCGGATGCGGGCATCGATTGGACGCAGGAGGACCGCGAGCGCGCGGGCGTCATCCTGGGCACGGGCATGGGCGGCACGGATATCCTCATCGAGCCGATTGGTCGCTACGTCAAAGACGGCATGGTGCGCGTCACGCCCTACGTGGCGCTGGAACACCTGGCGAACATGCCGGCGTTTCACGTGGGCATCGAACACGGCTGCCTGGGTACGCTCTCGACCATCGTGACCGCGTGCGCGGCGGGGACGCAGGCCCTCGGCGAGGGGCTGGAGCTCATCCGCCGCGGGAGGACCGACATCGTGCTGGCCGGCGGCACGGAGTCGCAGGTCAACATGCTCTTCTTCACCGGCTTCAGCGCGATGCGGGTGCTCTCGACGCGCAACGACGAGCCGCAGGCCGCGAGCCGCCCCTTCGATGGACAGCGCGACGGCTTCGTCATCGGCGAGGGCGCGGGCGTATTCGTGCTGGAAGAGCTGGAACATGCGCGGCGCCGCGGCGCGCGCATCTACGCGGAGATGCTCGGCCAGGCGTCGGCTGCGGATGCCTATCATGTCGCTCAGCCCGAGGCGACCGGCATCGGCCCCGCGCGTACGATGCGCTGGGCGCTGGAAGACGCAGGGGTCGCGCCGGAGGCGGTGGATTACATCAACGCGCACGGCAGCGCCACGGTGCAAAACGACCTGGCGGAAACCGCGGCCATCAAGCGCGTCTTCGGGGAGCATGCCTGCCGGCTGGCTGTCAACAGCACCAAGAGCATGATCGGTCACTGCTTCGGCGCGGCCGGTGCGGTCGAGGGCCTGGCGACGGTCATGGCGGTCTACACGGACGCTATCCACCCGACCATCAACCTGGAGCAGCAGGACCCCGGCTGTGACCTGGACTATGTGCCGAATGTCGCGCGGCAGCGCCGCGTGGATGTCGCCATCTCGAATTCTTTCGGCCTGGGCGGGCAGAACGCCTGCATCGTCTTCGCGAAATACACGGAGTAAGGAATTATCTCATGCGCGTCACCTCTAATACCAAGCTCATCAAGCGCCGCAGCAAGCTCGGCATGATCGTCAGCCTGGCCGGCATCGGCGTGCTGGCCCTCGGCATGGCCGCCTCGTTCCGGCCCCAAATCGCATGGGTGTCGCTGATCGCCCTGGTGCTCGGCTTCGCCCTGGCGCAGTTCGGCAGCTACAACCTGCGGCGGTGGGGCCGCACGCCCCGGCCCGACCAGGTCGTCGAGGAGGCCATGAAGGGCTTCGATGACCGGTATCACTTCTACGCCTGGACGCTGCCCGTGCCCTACGTGCTGCTGTCGCCGCAGGGCCTTTACACCTTTGTCACGCGCGACCAGACGGGCAAGGTGTCCTCCGACGGCAAGACGTGGAAGAGCAAGTTTAGCCTCAGCCGCCTGTTCATGATGTTCGCGCAGGAGGGTCTGGGCAACCCCACCGA
>CAZTMA010000047.1:24831-34312 GCA_964614645.1 uncultured Anaerolineales bacterium | reverse complement strand
CATAGCACCGATTCCAAGGTTGTGCAAAAGGCAGGCCCGGGGCGGACGTGCCAGCGAAGCTGGCCCAGGTCCGGGGCGGACACGCAGGTCCGCCCCTACAGGGGATGGACTTCCAGCGCGTCGAAGGTGACCTGGCCGTTGTGGCAGTAGAGGTAGAGGTGGTCGCCGGCCAGGGACCCCACGCGGTTGACGAGGGTGCGGCGGCCGTCGATGCAGAGGTCGATGATGTCGTCCAGCGCGACGAGCTCGAGCCGGAACGGGCGGTCGAGGCCGGTGACAGCGTGGATGGCGGCGCGCTCCTGTTCTGCGACCGTGGTGGAACGGAGGGCGGACACGGATGCGGCGGCCGGGGAGGACCAGCTCACCCGCTCCCGGTAGGGCTCGAAGCGCAGCAGGTTGCCCTCGGCGAAGCGCTCTGCGCCGCGCAGGCACAGGCCGAACTCCGCGGTCGCGGGCTGCGGGCGGACGTCCACGGTGAGGCGGAGGTTGGGCGGCAGATGGCCCAGGCCGGCGACGGCCAGGCCCTCCGGCGCGGAGAGCGCGACGCGGGCGCCGTCCTGATGGCAGGCGGGCGTGAGGCTGGTGAAATCCAGCGGGATGGCCGGGCCACCGGCCGGGACCATCTCGGGCGGAAAGCGCGTGCCCAGCGTGCCATCGGCATGCTGGACGAGCTCGCGGAAGAGGACGTTGCCGGCCCAGGCGTCCGGAGGCGGGCTGGTGACGAAGGCCACGCCCAGCCGCCTATCGCCCGTGAAGGCCGCTGTCTTGAGCACGCTGGCCTTGGGCCCGTCGAAGACATCGTTGCGGGGGCGCAGCCACGGCCCGAACGGTTGGCGGGCCATGCGGTAGTGGGCCACGCCGACATCGCTGAAGATGAGATAGTACCAGCCGTGCCACTCGAAGTAGTCGGCGCACTCGGGTTGGTGGCCGGTATAGCCGGGGACGAGGAAGGGCCCGGCGTCGTGCCAGGTCCGCAGGTCGGGCGAGGTGAAGTGGGCCAGGCAGCCGCCGCGGCCGGCCAGCGGGTAGTCCGCCAGCTCGGCGGTCACGAGCATGTGGAACAGCCCGTCTGCAGGGTCGCGGAACACCACGGGGTCGCGGAAGGGGCCCGGGCGATAGGGCGGCTGGGGCGAGGCGAAGGGGTTCGGCTCGGTCTTCGTGAAGTGGATGCCGTCGCGGCTGACCGCCATGCTGAGGTGCTCGGTCCGGTCGGGCATGCGCGTGGCGTAGAACGCGTAGTAAGTGTCGACATGATGGAAGACCGAGCCGGTGCAAATCGAGGCCTCCCAGCTATGCTCGATCGCCAGGGCCAGCGGGTGGTGCGTCCAGTGGACGAGGTCCGTCGTGGACGCGTGGGCCCACTGGTGGCCGCCCAGGCCGCCGTTGCCCCGGTGGTGGTTCTCGTCCAGGAGGTAGTAGAGGTGAAAGGCGCCGTCGTGATAAAACGGCATGCAGTCACCGGCATAGTAGGATCCACCGGGGCGGAAGTATTGCATGGTCACCTTCAGGCGGCGGGCGACATGGGCCAGACGGACAGGCGGTCGATGGCAGCGCCGGCGGGGCCTTGCAGCTCGATCCACAGAGCGGACGCGGTGCGGTCGAGGATGCGCGTCACGGTCACCCGGCCATCCGCGGCAAAGACCTGGAGCAGCGACTGGTCGAGGAAGAGATGCACGCGCAGGGGCTCGTCTGCGGCCAAGGCGAAGGGCACGACCGTGTCCTGGACGGCGACGGTCTCGCCCGTGTACTGCACCTCGACGAGCGGCGTGGCATCAGCCGCCTCGAGCAGGCGCAGGGCGAACGGACCGGCCCCGTGCACGGCCAACTCGATCTCCAGGCCCGCCCCGAAGACACCGGGCACGATCAGGCCGTCGGCCGGCAGGGACTGAGGAGGCAGATCCCGAACGGGGCCGCGCAGCACGGCCAGGCCGGGCCAGGGCGCCTGGCGGGGGCGGCCATCGGGGCCGAGGCTCAGCAGGCGGGGCAGCGCAAGAGCGCCGTTCCAGCCGCGCCCTTCTGAAAAGCCGCGGGCCCAGCCGAGCAGGATCGGGTAGCCCTCGGGCGCCATCAGGATGTTGCTGGCATAGAAGTTCGGCGTCTCGCCCTCGCCCGGGTCCAGGATGCCCTCGCACTCGGGCGTGAAGCGCAGGGTCGCCAGGTCGAAGTCCCCGACGATGTATTCGATGCAGCGATAGGGCGACACCAGCAGCACCCACTTGCCGTCGACCTTCACGAAGTTCGGGCACTCCAGGAAGCGCGTCCCGTCCAGCGGGCGGCTGTAGAGGATGTCGCAGTAGCGCCAGTGAAGCAGCGTGCCATCGGTCGCCTCATATAGCAGGACCGTGGCCCTTTGCTCGACGCCAGTGTCGACCGTGTTGGCCGCCAACACCAGAAACGTGCGGCCGCCCTCGGTGAAGATGAACGGGTCGCGCCAATCACCGCCGACCGGTGGACCGCCGTGCGTGGGGAGCGCGAGAGCCGGCTCATCGGGGAGCTTCTGCCAGGTCACCAGGTCGGGATCACCACCGATGGCGGCCCACTGCTGGTTCGGCAGGCGGGCGCCATCGCGGGCGAAGCCGACGCTCGTGTAGATCAGGACCGCCTGACCCTGGTCATCGACCGCGGCACAGCCGGAGAAGCAGTGCTGCTCGCCAAGCTCGTACGACGGCGCCAGGGCGAGCGGCAGGTGTTCCCAGTGCACGAGGTCGCGGCTGCGCGCATGGCCCCAGTGGATGTAACCCCACGCATCGCCGTAGGGGTTGTACTGGTAGAACAGGTGATAGTAACCGTTCCACCAGAGCGGGCCGTTGGGGTCGTTCATCCAGTTGGCCGGCGGCAGGAAGTGGTAGCGCGGCCGGAGCGGGTCGTCATGGAGCGCAGGGCGGCCCGTCTCGGCGGCCGGTAGCGTTGGAGAAGTCATAGCACCTCACTATCTGACGGATGAGTTAACTATGCGCACGCAAGATTCAGGCGCCCCGGGAGACGTCAGCCATTCGCGCCAGCGCCTCGCCCAGACCATCACGAGCGTCTGCCCGCCTTATGTCAAACAACCGCCCCGCCGCCACCAGGACCGGGATGCCCATGGTGAACGGCGTGATGACCTGCAGGGCGGGGTTGCCCGTGAGCATCTGCGACAGCGCCATCGCTGCGTAGGCGAGGAGCGGCAGCGCGGCTGTGGCAAGCGTCAGCCCGGCCAGCGGCTGCGGACTCACCCACCGCTCGAACAGCCGGTAGAGGATGTAGACAGTGAACGTGGTCAGCACCCAGCCGGCGAAGTTCTGCACCGGGATGCCGAAGTAGGGCCCGCCGTCATGCCAGATCCACGCCTGCGCGCCCGGCCCGGAGAGGATGACATCCACCGACAGGTCCCACGCCGTCATGACCAGAGCGCCAATGAAGGCGAGCCAGACCAGGCGACCAAGACCAGGGCGGGACACAAGCGGCCGGCCGGTCACCAGCAGGTTGGCGATCACATAGCTGGGGTAGATCATCATGAACCAGGCGATCGGGATGAGCAGCGGCACGTGGCCGAGCTTGGGGCCTAGCACCTCCGTGTAGTGATACGGCCCATAGACCGCGCCCGTCGCGACGCCCACCTGCTCGAAGCCCCAGGAGACCACCGCGCTGATGGCGAAGAAGACCAGCGTGTGGCGCCAGCCGAGGGCATAGATCGCGTGAAAGAGGCTGAAGAGCATGAGCGCGAGAGTCGGGAGGGCCACGCCGCCGAAGGTGGGCAAACCCGCGAGGGGCGCCAGGAGCGCCCGGTAGATGAAGAGGGCCAGGAAGAAAAGAGACAGACCGAGTACGATTCGCCGAGCCATACGCACCTCCCGATGAGTAGAGGACGCTGCTATGATACCCTCAGCGGTGAAAACGCGCCAGCGAAGGATACGCCCGTCTGTGAACCGGATCCAGCCACAGAGGTCACCGAGACCACCGAAATTTGGATACCCTCTTTCAGGATCGCCCTCCGTGCCCTCTGTGTTCTCTGTGGCTGATAGTCAAGCCGGTACAGCCGCCGGCGGTCGTGCTATAATGCGAGGCAAATCGCCGTGACAGGAACTCACGATGTATTATTCGCCCCCTACCCTCAAACAGGCCGATCCGCAGTTGGCCGGGTCGGCGCAGGAGCTGCTGCGGTCCACTGCGCGGACGATGGTCATCGCCACGCTGGGGCTGCTGGCAGTGGCGCTGACGCTGATGTGGGTCAAGCCGCCCGCCGATCTCGACGTCACCGCGATCCCGATCCTGGTGCTGGCCGCGCTCGCGGGCATCGTCGTGCTGTGGCTGCTCGACCGGCAGTTGCTCGTCGCTGTGGTCGTCTGGCAGGTTGCGCTTGCCGCGCTGCTCTGGCTGGCGGTCGTCCAATTTCAGGAGCCGATGCTGGCCTTCTTCTATGCCCTCTTCCCGCTGCTGGCCGCGGTGACGCTGGGCTGGCCCGCGGCGCTGGCGGCGGAGGTCGTCGTGGTGGCGCTCGCCTGGTGGCTCACACTGGGCAACGCAGGCGCGGCGCTTCCGGCAGCCTACGCAAGAAGCATCATCATCGGCGGGGTCATCACCGGGGGACTGGGCTGGGCTGCGGTGCGCGCGCTGCACACCGTCACCGAGTGGTCCATCTACAGCTTCCACCAGGCGCAGGAGCGGCTGGAGGAGGCGCGCAACCAGCGCGTCGAGTTCCGGCAGACCGAGGAGGACCTGGTGCAGGCCAACCGGGAGCTGGCGCGACTGTCCGACCGGCTCAAGGCGATGTACCAGGTGGCCGAGGACGCGCGGCGCACCAAGGAGGAGTTCGTCGCCAACGTCAGCCACGAGCTGCGCACCCCGCTCAACATGATCATCGGGTTCAGCGAGATGATCACGCAGGCGCCCGGCATCTACGGCGAGGACGTGCCGTCTGCACTGCTGGCCGACATCGCGGCCATCCAGCGCAACAGCCAGCATCTCGCCAAGCTGGTCGACGACGTGCTCAACCTGAGCCAGGTCGAGGCCGGCCGGATGATGCTGACCAAGGAATGGGCCTCGCTGCCGGAGATCGTGGAGGCCGCGTGCATCGCGGTGCGTGCGCTGTACGAGTCCAAGGGGCTGTACCTGCGCACGAGCATCCCCGCGGACCTGCCGCCCGTGTTCTGCGACGCGACGCGCATCCGCCAAGTCGTGCTCAACCTCATCAGCAACGCGGGCCGGTTCACGCAGCAGGGCGGCGTCGAAGTGACCGCGTGGACCGAGGCGGGCCACATCGCGGTCTGTGTCACGGACTCGGGGCCGGGCATCCGCCCCGAGGACCAGGGCCGCGTGTTCGAGCCGTTCCAGCAGGTGGATGCGTCGCTGCGGCGGGAGCATGGCGGCACGGGGCTGGGGCTGACCATCAGCAAACGGTTCGTGGAGATGCACGAGGGCAAGATGTGGCTGGAGAGCCCGGTACATGCCGGCGGTAGCCCGGACGCCGGGGGGCCGGACGCCGGGGGGCCGGACGGCGGACCGGGAACGCGAATCTGTTTCACGCTGCCGCTGGACACACCGGCGTCGGTGCTGGCCGCGCAGCCGGCGGGCAGCGTCCGGTGGCTGAACCCCTACCAAACCCACGAGGAACGCACGCGCCAGTCGAAGGCAGCGCTGGGCCCGCTGGCGCCGCGCTATGTCATGGTCGAGCCAAGCGTGCTGCTGGTTCAGCGGTTCCGCGAGGCGCTGGGCGAGGCAGAGGTCGTGCAGGCGGCCACGCTGGCCGCGGGCCGGCGCGAGCTGGAGCGGTCGCCGGCCCGCGCGCTGATCATCAACGCGACCTCGCAGCCCGACGGCCAGCCGGCCGCGGAGGACCTGGCAGGCCTGCCCTACGACACGCCGGTCATCATGTGCTCCCTTCCCGCAGAGGACGAGACGGCGCAGCACATGGGCGTCGTGCGCTACCTGGTCAAGCCCATCACGCGCGAGGTGCTGCTCGGCGCGCTGGCGGAGCTCGGGCCGGACGTGCACAACATCCTGCTGGTGGACGACGAGCCGGAGATCCTGCGGCTGTTCACGCGCGTGCTGTCGTCGAGCGAGCGCAGGTACCACGTCTGGCGCGCGAACGACGGGCAGCGCGGCCTGGACCTGCTGCGGCAGCGGCGGCCGGACGCGGTGCTGCTCGACCTGATCCTACCGGGGCTGGATGGCTACCGCGTGCTGCGCGAGAAGAATGCAGACCCTGAGCTGCGCGATGTCCCGGTCATCATCATCTCGTCGCGCGACCCCGGCGGGCAGCCGATCGTCAGCGACCAGGTGACCATCACGCGGCCGGGCGGGCTGTCGCTGCGGGACCTGGCGTGCTGCGTCGAAGGCGTGAGCGAGGCACTCGCGCCGCAGGGAAGAGCGAGAGAATAGGACACTGATCGGACTGATTGAACTGATCTGCAGGATTGCTTCATAAAAGGACGGAGGAGAACCAGTCCTGAAAATCAGTCCAATCAAGGCCAACCGCAGTTGGCACGTCATCAGCGTTCTATATCGGCCGTTGCCCGCGGGCAGAGGCTGTCGAGGACGGCCAGCAGTTCAGTGCGCGTGAACGGTTTGCGGAGGAAGGCGCTGGCGCCCATGAGGAGGGCGAGGTCGCGCTGGGCGAGGATCGTGCAGACGACGACCGGGATCTCGGCGGTCACAGGGTGCGACGTGAGGCGGCCGAGCAGCTCCCAGCCGTCGACCTCGGGCATCATGACGTCGAGCAGGATGGCGCGGGGTGCGAGCTTCCCGGCCAGTGCAATGGCCGTTGCTGGGTCACGGGTGCTGACCAGGCGATAGCGCGAGCCGGCGGCATAGCGCGCCAGGAGCTGCAGCGCGTCCGCGCTGTCATCTACCGCCAGGACCGGGACCTGCTCCAGCGCGGGCAGCAGCAGGCGGGCGTCGAAGCAGCGGGCGTCAGCGGAGAGCGTCAGGCCGTAGCCGCCCAGCTCGGCCAGTTGTGCGGCCATGTTGAGGTTATCGGTTTCATCGCGCCGCGCGGGCTGCGGGCCCGCGGCATACTCCGTGCACACGATGCGCAGCTCGACATCCCACCCGGCAGGCTCGGCGGTGAAGAGCACCTCGCCGCCCGCGGCCCGCGGAATCACCACGCTGAACAGGTTAATGAGCGCCTGGCGAAACGCAGCGGGCACGACGCACACCTTCGGCAGCGCAGGAGCCAGGGTCGTCGACAGGCGCACATCGTAACGCGCGGCGAGCCGGCCCGCGAGGTCAAGCACCGGCGGCAGCGCCTCGGCCAGGTCGGTCGCGGCTGCACCGGACGCATCCTTGAGCCAGGCCAGTTCCTGGCGCAGGTCCGCCTCGGTAGGGAGCTGCGCAGGCGCGGCTGCGCCCTCCCCTCTGCCCGCCTGCTCAGCCAGGTTATACTGCTGCCACAGCACGTCGGCCAGCGTCTCCTGGGCCGTGCTCTGCCAGCGGCGCAGATGGCGCGTGCCGATGCCGAGCTGGTCCGCGACCTCTTCCGCGCTCAACTGCTCCACGTAGCGATAGAACAGCGGCTCGTAGATCTGCCAGGCAGCCGACTGGGGCGGCTCGCCGGCCGCAGGCTTGAGGCTGGCGATGGCATCCACGAGGACGCGCTGCAGCGCGGCGCCGGTGTCGAAGCGCCCCGAGACGCCGAACAGCTCGGCCAAGGGGCTGCGCCGGAGCCGATCTGTTTCATAGAGATGGTTGAGCGCCTCACGCAGGTGCTCGATGAACTGGTCGCGTGTCAGCATGTCCGGTCGATGTCCGGTGCGATGTCCGCTTTTAGTCCCATTCTCAGCCGCCAGAAGGTAGGCAATGTAACATTCCTGTGTTATTTTACCACTGAACCGGCCCAGATCATAGACGTCCCTCGCCCCGCCCGCAAGTCCGGCGTGTTTTCGCGTACCTGCGAGCCGCCACGGCCCGGTCAGCAGCTCGGATTTACCATGTTATCCATTACGAGGAGGTAATCTAACCATGGAAGAGAAGATCATCAGCCGGCGCAAGTTCCTCAAGCTCGCGGGTGTCGCATCGAGCGGTGCGGTGCTCGCAGCCTGTGGGCCGAGCGCCCAGCAGCCCGCGGCCGCCCCCGCTGCGGAGCAGCCCGCCGCCGAAGCCCCCGAAGCCACCACCGCAGCCCCCGCGGCGGAAGGCGAAAAGCTCGTTCGCTTGTGGGTGAACTGGGGCAACATGAACCAGTTGTTCCAGGACGAAGCCTGGTACAAGATGCCCGAGTACCAGGAGATCTGCAAGGACATCAAGATCGAATACAAGGGCAATGTGACGGACGCCAATACCATGACCGCGATTGCGGCCGGCGAACCGCCCGATTGTGGATCTAACCTCAACTATGCCCAGCTCGCCATCAAGGATGTCTTCATCGATACGGAACCCTACATCCAGGCCAGCCAGTACATCAAGCAGGAAGACTACGTGCCGGCCATCTGGGACTTCTGCAAGTTCTGGACCTTCAACGGCTTCCTGGGCCTACCCTGCTTCGAGAGCTTCCTCGACTACGGCCTGAACTACAACACCGAACTGGTGACCAAGGCCGGGCTCGACCTGAACACCCCGCCCGAGACCTGGAGCGAGGCCTTCGCGTGGCACGAGGCGCTGACAGTCAAGGACGATGCGGGCAACCTCAAGCAGTTCGGCCTCGACCCGTACGACGCGATGGGCGGCGACCCCGACGGCATGCAAGTCGCGACCAACCACAAGTACTGGGACGATGCGACCGGCAAGTTCGACTTCACGAACGAGCTATTCGTCGAGTACTTCGACGTCACCCGCAAGTTCTACGACGTCATGGGTGCGGACCAGGTTGCCGGTCTGCGCCAGGCGGAGGGCATGGGCGGCTGGGGCCCCTCCTTCAACGCCGAGGCCCAGGCCATGATCATCGAGGGCTATTGGCACCCTGGCGAGACCAACGCGCAGGCTCCTGAGATCGCGAAGAAGAACGCCGCGACCTGGTCGCCGGTACTCGACAGCCTGAAGGGCACAAAGGTGCAGGTCGCCGGCGGCCATACCCTCGCCATCTTCAAGGATTCGGAGCGTAACGCCGAGTCGTTCAAGCTGGGCGAGTTCTTCAATACCGACGCTGCGCTCGACGTGCTGTTCAAGCAGGTCGGCTGGATCGTCGGCAAGAAGACCTGGCTGGACAAGCAGGACACCAACGCGTATCCCGGCCTGAAGTTCTACTTCGACACCGCCAACGAAGCGACCGATTGGTACCAGCTCCGCCGCTGCCCGCTGCACGGCTTCATCTGGGGCCAGTTGCCTGAGGTGCGTGAGCAGTGCTATCGCGGTGTCATCACACCGCAGCAGGCCGCCGAGGAAATCCAGAATCGTGCGGTCACCGAGTGGTCGAACCAGGGCCTGCCCGAGGCCTGATCAGACGGTATGTAGGGGCGGACACGTAGGTCTGGGCGGACACGCAGGTCCGGGCGGACACGCAGGTCCGCCCCTACGGAGTTCCTGTCGAGTCAGAGTGCCTGATACCGCCGCACTGCTGCCAGAGGTGTCA
>CAZTMA010000047.1:0-24731 GCA_964614645.1 uncultured Anaerolineales bacterium | reverse complement strand
GAGTTCCTGTCGAGTCAGAGTGCCTGATACCGCCGCACTGCTGCCAGAGGTGTCAGGCACTCTCGCTTCACGATGCAGGAGGTAATCCAACATGGCAGTTGCGAGCCTCAATCCGAGGCGGGCGGCGCGGATGACCAAGGGCGAGCGCCACAACCTGATGATGGGGCTGCTCTTCATCTCCCCATGGCTGCTCGGCTTTCTGATCTGGACGCTCTACCCGCTCCTGTCTTCCGTTTTCTTCAGCTTCACGCGCTATGACTTCATCACACCGATGAAGTTCATTGGATTTGAGAACTACGTCGAGATCTTTACGCGCGATGCCCGCTTTTACACGGTTGTTTATAACACCTTCTATTATGTGGGCATCGGCGTGCCACTCGGCGTGGCCGTTGCGTTCCTGATGGCGAACCTGCTCAATGCGGACATGAAGGGCCGGTCATTCTTCCGGGCCATCTTCTACGTGCCGTCGATCATCCCGGCCATCTGCTCCGCCATGGTGTGGCTCTTCATCTTCAACAACCAGTACGGGGTCATCAACAACGTGCTGCGGTCGATGGGGCAGCCCATCATCCCCTTCCTGTCCAACCCGTCGCTGGCGAAGCCGAGCCTCATCATCATCCACCTGTGGGCGCAGGGCACCGCGGTGGTCATCTTCCTGGCCGCGCTGCAGGACGTCCCGCGATCGCTGTACGAGGCGGCGACGGTGGACGGCGCGAACGGGTGGCACAAGTTCCGGCACATCACGATCCCGCTGTCCAGCCCGATCATCATGTACAACCTGATCATGGGCCTGATCGGCGGCTTCCAGACCTTCCTGATGCCCTACCTGCTGACGAACGGCGGACCGATGGCCTCGACCGAGTTCTACGCGATGCACTTGTACCGGAACGCGTTCGAGCTCTTCCGGATGGGCAAGGCGTGTGCGCTGGCCTGGCTGATGTTCATGGTGCTCGCGGCATTCACGGTGATCATCTTCCGCACGTCGGCCCGTTGGGTGTTCTACGGAGGTGAGAAATGAGCACGGCAGAGACCACCGTCACCCCCATCCCGCGCGTGCGCGAGACCGGCAAATGGACGACCCAGCGAATCGCGGGCCTCCTCCTTAAGTATCTGATCATCATCGTCCTGGCAGCTTCTTACGCTTTCCCGCTGTACTGGATGGTCAGCTCCGCGCTGAAAGATGATCCCCAGGTATACCGGATCCCGCCGGTGCTCATTCCCAGTCCGGCGCACTGGGAGAACTTCATCAATGCGTGGCGGTCGGACGAGTTTACGCTCTACACCTTCAACTCGATCTTCCGCTACGCACTCCCGAATACGCTGTTCACGGTCATCTCCTCCACGCTGGTCGCGTACGGGTTCTCGCGCATCAAGTGGCCGGGCCGGGACAAAGTGTTCTACTTGTGCATCGCGACCATGCTGATCCCCTACACGGTCACGATGGTGCCGCTGTTCATCGTCTTCAAGCGGCTGCAGGATGCGGGGCTGGGCCAGTGGATCGGCACGTATAACCCCATGGTTGTGCCGGCGCTGTTTGGCAACGCGTTCTACATCTTCATGCTGCGCCAGTTCTTCATGACGCTGCCGGAGGAGCTATCCGATGCCGCGCGCGTGGACGGCGCCAGCGAGTTCGGCACGCTGGTGCGCATCCTCCTGCCGCTGATGAAGCCGGCGCTGGCGGTGGTGGCCCTGTTCCAGTTCATGGGGACCTGGGCCGACTATCTGGGACCGCTCATCTACATCAACAAGTACACGATGTACCCGCTGGCGCTGGGCATCCAGAAGCTGCGCGCGATGATGTCGCAGGTCGGCAATGCGCCGCTGGCCTATCCCTACCTGATGGCCGTCAGCACCCTGGCAGCCGCGCCGATCATCATTATCTTCTTCTTCGCGCAGCGGACGTTCATCGAGGGCATCGCGCTGACGGGGTTGAAGGGGTAGCGGGCGATTGCAGATTGAAGATTGAAGATTGAAGATTAGGGCCGGGACGGGTGTCCCGGCCCTGGCGCGCCATGGGCAGAACGGCCGGGCGGTCATCAAGACAGGGCGCGCCCGGCGGCGATGAAGGCATCGACGGCGGCGGGGTCGATGTCGCTCGGGAGGGGGCTGCCGGTTGTCAGCACGAATGGATTGCCCGCGCCTGACTGGCGGAGCTGGTCCTCGACGGCGCGGGCGATGGCGCGGGGATCGTTCTCTGCCAGAAGGCGCTCCGAGTCCAGGTTGCCGAAGAGGCAGCGGTCCGGCCCAAAGACCTCCCGCACGCGGGCGATGCTCAGGTCGATGCCCTTGCGGGGCTGCTCGATGGCAAAGGCGTCGATGGGGAGGCCTGCCTCCAGCTCCAGCAGGGGCAGGACATCGCCCTCGTTCCAGAGAATGACGCGCAGGCCGGCGCGGTGCGCGGCTTCCACCATCGACCGCTGGTAGGGCAGCGCGAACTCCCTGAACATGCGGGGGGAGATGATGTCGCAGGAGGCCCAGCCGTCGGCGATGTAGACGGCCTCTGCGCCTGCCGCAGCCAGCTCGGCCATGCGCAGCTCATCGCCTGCGGCATACCGGTCCGCCACGTGGTGGAGCAGCCCGGGGTCGGCGATCATGGTCTCCATCGCCCGCTCGAAGCCGAGGGCATAGCAGGCGCAGATGTAGCCGGGTGAATGATGCGGCAGCACCAGCGCGCGGTCGCCCAGCTCCCCAATCAGCCGGCGCAAGCCCCCCAGGTAGACGTCGCCCCAACCGGTGAACTCCGGGATCAACCGGTCGGCATCCGCCGGTGTGCGGATGTCGCCCAGGGAGTCGCAGGCCTTCGCGCCGGTCTCCTCCTCTTGCAGCGCCAGGCTGTCCTTTATCAGCCGGTATACTGTGCGTGTGTTGTTGTCGCACACCCGCCAGTGATGCGCGTCCTCCGCCAGGAGAGTCGGCTCCTGAGGCCCTTCTCCTGCGCCGGAATACCAGATCACGTCCGGCCGATGGCGCTCCCACAGCGCCATGTGCGCCCGGTGCCACGTCTCGCTGCCGCCGCAGGCAAGCTGCCACGGCGCCAGGCCCGCCACCCGCCAGTAGTAGTCGAAGCCCCACGTCAGCGGCCCGACGGGCACGCGGCCGATCGGCTGGCCGGCCAGGGCCTGCAACCCCAGTTGGCGACCGCCGGTGATGTATTCAGTCATGTTAGGGTCTTCCTTCCAAAATAACTGCAGGGCCATGATACATGCCTGAGCAGAGGTCGTCAACAGGCTGCCAGGCACTCAACAGACGCTGGCGCAACCTCGCAACTCCCCCCGCAGTAATAGGAATCCCACCTACATCTCCCCAGAGGAATGCCGCTTACGATTGTGCAACACTTGCTGCAATATTGTATGCAACCTGTCAGCCGAAGCCGAGACCCACCCCGCCATAAAGGATAGGTCATGTTGCGTAAGCTTGTTCCGATCATTGCCCTTCTGCTGGTATTTGCTGCCGCACTGGTCAGCGCACCGACGGTTGCAGCCGACGCCAACGCCTGTGACAATCGCGTCAACAACACCTTTGCCAAGCTGTTGGAATGCGTGACCCTCGATGGCGTGCGCGAGCACCAGGCCGCTTTCCAGGCGATTGCCGACGCCAATGGGGGCACCCGCGCCGCGGGCACCCCGGGCTACGATGCCAGCGTGCAGTATGTGGTCGACCGGTTGAGCGCAGCCGGTTACTCGGTGACGCTCAATTCGTTCCCGTTTGTCTATATCCCCCTGCCGCTGCTGCAACAGCTATCGCCCATCAACGCCGCCTATGAGACCGGTGCATTCACCGGGTCAGGCAGTGGAACCGTCACCGCGGCTGTCACGCCGGTTGACATCAACCTGGCCCCGCCGCAGGCCAACACCAGCGGGTGTGAAGCCGCGGATTTCGCCGGGTTCCCGCCCGGCAACATCGCGCTGATGCAGCGCGGCACCTGCACCTTTGGCATCAAGGCAACCAATGCGCAGGCTGCAGGGGCCTCAGCCGTCATCATCTTCAACCAGGGCAACGCCCCCACGGCCGATCGCCAGGGGCTGATTATCGGCACCCTGGGAGGCAGCGTTAGCATACCCGTCGTCGGCGCATCGTATGCTGACGGCGTGGCGCTGGCGCAGCCAGGATCGACGGCCTACGTCCAGGTGGACCCGCCGCAGAATATCACCCAGCAGAACGTCATCGCGGAATCCGCCGGCGGCGATCCGAACAATGTGGTAATGGCCGGCGGGCACCTGGATTCTGTCCAGCGCGGACCCGGCATCAACGACAACGGCTCGGGGTCTGCCGCGCTGATCGAGGTGGCGGAGCAGATGGCGAAGGTCAAGCCCAAGAACAAGCTCCGCTTTGCCTGGTGGGGCGGCGAAGAGGCCGGGCTGGTCGGGTCCGAAGCCTATGTTGCGGGACTGAGCGCGGAGGAAATCGGCAGGATCGCGCTCTACCTCAACTTCGACATGATCGGCTCGCCAAACCATGTCTTCTTTGTCTACGACGGGGATGACTCGGATGGCGTGGGCGCACCGGCCGGACCGCTAGGCTCGGCGGAGATCGAGCAGACCTTCGAGCGGTACTACAACAGCGTCGCCGCACCGTTCAAGGGCACCGATTTCTCGGGCCGCTCCGACTATGGCCCATTCATCGAGAAAGGGATTCCCTCCGGCGGCCTCTTCACGGGCGCCGAAGGGATCAAAACCGCGGAGGAAGCCGCGATCTGGGACGGCACGCCGGGCCAGCAGTACGATCCATGCTATCACCTGGCCTGCGACACGTTTGCCAACAATAATGACGCCGCGCTGGATACCAACTCCGACGCGGTTGCTTATGCCGTGCTGCAGTACGCCATGAATACGGCGGACGTCAATGCAGTGAAGGGCAAGGGCAACTTCCAGATCGATCCGAACGACTGGAAACAGCAGGTTGTGCCGGCCCGGTAACGGGACGGTCCCACTCAGTCGCAAGGGCGGGAAATCCTAGGCGCTGGCTCCAGGGTTGCCCGCCCTTCTTTATGATAAAGGAGTGGCTGCCGCTTGAGTCGAAAGCGGTCGCCGGTCTCGATTGCGGTGTGCTACACCCTGTGCTAGACTCTGCACGATCTACGCTCTCCCACATTCAGGCACTCACAGAGGGTCAGAACATGCAGAATTCGGTCCGCTCGTCCGCGATGCCCGGGGCCGCGATCGGGTGGCTCCTGCCGCTCGTCATCGGCGCGGTCGCCTGGGGCGTGGGGCTGGTGGTCCCCATCCTGGGCGCACCGGTGGTCGCGATCCTGGTCGGCCTATTCGTGGGCCAGGTCTTCGGGCAGCGCGCGGCATGGGCCGCGGGGGTCAAGTTCGCTTCCAAGAAGGTCCTGCAAGGCTCCATCGTGCTGTTGGGCGCGGGCATGTCGCTCGGCCAGGTTGCGCGCATCGGCGGCGCGGGGCTGCCGGTGATGATCGGCACGCTGGCCCTGGCCGTAGCGGGCGGCATCATCATCGGCCGCGCCGTGCAGGTCGAGCGGCAGGCGCGCATCCTGGTGACCTACGGCACCGCGATCTGCGGCGCGTCGGCCATCGCGACCATGAGCGCGGTCATCGGCGCGTCCGGGGCCGCGGTCGCGCTCGCGGTGACCGTGATCGTCGTCTACAACGTCCTGGGCGCGCTGCTCTTCCCGCCCCTGGGCCACCTGCTGGGGCTGTCTCAGGAGGCCTTCGGGCTGTGGGCCGGCACGGCGGTGAACGACACTTCGTCGGTAATGGCCGCGGCCACAGCCTATGGCGAGGTGGCCGCGGCGCACGCCGTGGTCGTCAAACTGACCCGCACGCTCGCCATCGTCCCCCTGGCGCTGTTCCAGAGCTGGTTGCTCAACAGGGAATCGGCGGCCGGGCAGCCATCCAGGACGGCCTGGTACCGGCTGATCCCGCCCTTCCTCGTTTGGTTCCTCGTGGCAGCAGCCGTGAGGTCGACGGGCATCATCCCGGATGCGTGGGGCGCGGCCCTGAAGTTCCTGGCCCATTTCGGCATCACGGTCGCGATGGGTGCGGTGGGCATGAGCAGCTCGCTGACTGCGGTCAGGGCTGCGGGCTGGCGCCCGGTCGCGCTCGGCGGCATCCTGTGGGTCCTGGTGGCCGGCAGCAGCCTCGCGCTGCAGTGGCTGATGCGGCTGCTATAAATGGTCCTTCTGGCTCGTCTGGACCGACTTCCAGATCATCGATGGGCAGCGGCCCTGAAGCGGCTTCATCTTCTGCCACAGAGAGCACAGAGGCCATAGAGGGCTCTTATGCGCTGGTGAAGCACAGTCTCGGAGTCCTCTGTGGCCTATGTGGCAAGCGCGTGGCTAATTCGGAGATCGCTTGGCCGCCGGCCCACAGCGCATCTGGTCTACGGCTTGCGGGCTGTCACGGCCAGGCTGTAGACCTCGATGCCCGCCAGCGCGCCGCCGCTCAGGCTGCGGGTGCCCGTCACTTCCACGAAACCGGCCTGCCGCACCAGGTCAAGGTACTCCTGCTCCGGCAGCGCGCCGTTGATGCAGCCTGCCCACATCGCCGGGTCGCTGCGCAGGCTCATCGGCAGCGGCCCCGCCGTGACCATGTCGCTGATGCTCACGCGGCCGCCCGGCTTGAGGACGCGGTACGCCTCTTCGAAGACCCTGCCCTTGTTCTCAGCCAAGTTGATCACACAGTTGGAGAGGATCACGTCGACCGTGCGATCCTCCACCGGCATGGCCTCGGCCTGTCCCAGCCGGAACTCCACCTGTCCGGCCCCGGCCTCCGCGGCGTTGCGCTGTGCCCGCTCGATCATCGACGGTGTCATGTCCAGCCCGATCACGCGGCCCGCAGGGCCTACGCGACGGGCGGCATAGAGCGCGTCGATGCCTGCGCCGCTGCCGATGTCCAGCACGGTCTCACCCGGCTTAAGCGAGGCAATCGCCGTCGGATTCCCGCAGCCCAGCGACAAGCTGGCTGCGTCCGGTGGCACCGCGGCGATCTGCTCTGCGGTATATCCGGTGTCCCACAGGACGATGTCTGCCTGGCCTGCCTCGACCAGCTCCATAGCGTGGCTGGCGGCAGTGTCCGAACCCCCACAGCAGCTCGTCGCCGCCGCTCCTTCAGAAGCTCCGCAACAGCCCGTCTGTCCTGCCGTGTCTCCGCAGCAGCTGTTGCCTCCCTGCGCCAGCGCGCCGTAGTTCTCCTGCACGGCCGCAGTTGCGCCGCTGACGCGGCGGCTGCCGGTGGCGACGAAGATGCCGATCTCCGCACGATCAGCGACACCAGCCTCAGAGGTCGAGCTGCAGGTCTGCTGCGTATCATCCACGATGATGTTAACGAGACCGGCTTCCCGGAACCAGTCTTTTACGGCTGACCGATCGAAGCCGAGCGAGACATCGGCCATCTCATCGCGCAGCCACGCATGCTCGTGCCGGTCCAGGTCGGTCAGCACCAGCCGGCCGCCCGGCTTGAGCACGCGCACCAGCTCGCGGATGGCAGCCTGCGGGTCGGGACAGTGATGCAGGTACATGTTGGCAAAGACGGCATCGAGCGTGGCATCCCCGAACGGCAGCGCCGCGCCACCGGCCAGCCGGTACTCCACGTTGCCGAATTCAGCAAGGTTGCGCTGGGCAACCTCCAGCATGGCGGGCGAGCCATCCACCGCGTAGACCGTGGCGACCAGTGGCGCCAGACCCGCCGAGACGAACCCGGTCCCCGCACCGACATCCGCTACGACCATATCCGGTCGCAGATAGGCCCGCGCGATGGCCGCATCGCGGACTCCCTCCCCGAAGTAGCCGGTGCGCAGGTCGTCCCACTGCCCCGCCACCCGCTCGAAATACCCCGCCGCAGCCGGCGTCATGCCTGACTCGATTGTTTTCATATTTGTCTCCCTGTTCCAGGTTCGGTATCATCGTAAAACAACGATGATTATTCGTAAAAAAAGGAGCCGCGCTAGTCGCAGCAGCCCGGTTCCCCATCAAGCTTAACCGGCGCAAAGCGAACGCCCGGCTCGCAGCAGCCCGGCAGCCAGACTTCGATCTGTTCCTTCAGCCAGCGCACGCCCGCCTCGTTCAGGCAGTAGCAGGTTGCCGGCCCCTCGATCTCGCCCTCGATCAACCCGGCCTCGCGCAGGACCTTGAGATGCTGGCTGACCGTGGACTGGGCGAGCGGCGTCGTCTCCACTATCTCCTGGGTGATGCACGTGCGGCGCTCGGCCAGCGTCTGCATGATGCGAAAACGCACGGGATTGCCCAGCGCCTTCAGCATCCGCACGAGGCGTTCTTCGCCCGCCGGACTGGCGGCGGCCCGCATGCCGGTATTCTGCCCTTGCTGCAGGTTTATGGTTGCCATGGTCAATCGCTCCTTATATCGTATATATACGATATAAGGAGCGATTTGTCAAGTCCCCAATTACGCGCTGTTGAGCAGCTCGCCGATGCGCTCCGCAATGTCGTCGCGCACCTGCCGGAAGACGGCCAGGACCTCATCCTCGCTGCCGGTCGCTTTCGCCGGGTCCGGAAAGCCCACGTGCACGCGGCGGCCCTTGCCCAGCCACACCGGGCAGTTCTCTGCGGCATCGTCGCACACGGTCACCACCAGGTCGAACGGCACAGCCCGGTATTCGTCTGCGGACTTGGAGCGGCCCGCGTGCTGGATGCCGATCTCGCTCAACACACGCACGGCCAGGGGATGGACATAGCCTGCGGGTAGCGTCCCCGCGCTGACTGCCTCCCAGGCGTCACCCCACCGGGCGTTGACGATGGCCTCGGCCATCTGGGAGCGGCAGGAATTGCCGGTGCACAGGAACAGAACTTTCGCCTTACTCATTCGGCTTCCTCTCTATGGATTTCCACCCAATCTGCGGCCGCTGCGGGAGACCGGAGCCCTCCCGATCATTCACGCGGGATCCCTCGTTCGGAACCTGCATCAGCCTCTGGTTTCAAAGCGCAGCTCGCCGAATTGCTCGGTCATATACTGCAGATAGAACGGTGAGCTAAAGAGCGCCACGTAATCGCCCTCTGAATCACGCGCCAGGACCACGTCGTTGCGATGGGGCAGGCGCAGGATAGCCTCCTCAGGACCACTTATCCAGCGCACCAGGCTGAAGCCCAGCGGCTCCAGGGTCGTGCGGACCGCATATTCGTTCTCCAGCCGCGCCTGAACCACATCGAACTGAAGCTGGCCCACCGCGGCCAGAATGGGCTCCCGCCGCATCGCATCCAGCCGGTAGAGCACCTGGATCGCGCCTTCGCTCTCCAGTTGCCGCATGCCCTTGGCAAACTGCTTCTGTTTCGCCACGTCGGTGTTGCGCAGCAGCGCGAAGAGCTCCGGCTGAAAGCGCGGGATCGGCGCAAACCGGATCACGCGGCCCTCGGCCAGCGTGTCGCCGATCGCCAGGTTGTCCGCGTTGGGCAGCCCCAACACATCGCCGGGATATGCCTCCTCGATGACCGTCCGCTCGTTGGCGAAGAGGCTGTAGGAACGCTGCAGCCGCAGCGGCTTGCCCGACTGCGCATGCACGACCGTCAGCCCGCGCTCGAAGCGGCCCGAGCAGACGCGCACGAATGCCACGCTATCACGGTGCTTGGGGTTCATATTGGCCTGAATCTTGAACACGAAGCCGGAAAACCCCGCCTGCGCAGGGTCGACAGGCCCGACATCGCTCAAATAGGGCTGCGGTCCGGGGGCCAATTCGACGAAGGCGTCGAGAAACTGGCGGACGCCGAAGTTGGTCAGCGCGCTGCCGAAGAAGACGGGCGTCTGGCCGGCCGCCGACACCCGGTCGTGGTCGAAGGTAATGCCGAGTCCATCCAGCAGCTCCACATCAGTCTGCAGGACCGCGATGTCGCTCTCATCCAGGACCTCCGCCCATGGCGCGTGCGCCAGCGAAACGAAGACCTCGGGCGCCATGCGCTCATTGCGCTCGGTACGCTCGTAGAAGTAGACGCCCTGCGCGCGGCGGTCGTAGACCCCCCGAAAGCTCAAGCCGTTGCCCAAAGGCCAGTTCATCGGCACCGGCTGCATGCCCAGGATGGACTCGATCTCGTCCAGCAACGCCAGAGGATCGCGCGCGGGCCGGTCCATCTTGTTGATGAACGTGAAGATGGGAATCCCGCGCTGGCGGCACACCTCGAACAGCCGGCGGGTCTGGGCCTCGATGCCCTTCGCCGCGTCCAACACCATCACCGCACTGTCGACCGCAGCCAGGGTGCGATAGGTATCCTCGGAAAAGTCCTGGTGGCCCGGCGTATCCAGCAGGTTGAGAATGTGGCCCCGATAAGGGAATTGCAGCACTGTGGACGTCACGGAGATGCCGCGATCGCGCTCGATGGCCATCCAATCCGACGTGACACTGCCCTGGTTGCGCCGCGCGCGCACGTGGCCCGCCAGATCGATCGCGTTGCCGTACAGCAGCAGCTTTTCCGTCAGCGTGGTCTTGCCCGCGTCGGGATGCGAAATGATGGCAAAAGTACGCCGCGGGGCGCCGGCCGGTGCGAGCTGAGCTTGCATCGGTTGATCATTATCCAATCAGGGACCTCCGTCCGTCACGCTGACGTTGTCGAACATCGTATTGCCGCCCGGCTTATTGCCGCCATCGGCCGCCAGGGGATGCACCGCGCGCAGGAAGACCGTCATCTGCCCGGTCGTGGCACGCACCGTTTCCTGCGTCACCACCCACTGGTCCGGCGCCATGTCGCGCCAGGGACGCCACGTCACCGAGCCGTCCTCGAAGTTGTTGCCGCCGCCCAGATCGATACCGAGGTACAGCGCCAGGCCACTCTCGCTGGGCACATAACGTGCCCACGCCTCTATCAGATAGCGATGGCCCGGCACGACTTGAAACGTGCGCCAGATGCCGGCCTCGCCGCTGCGCCAGTCGAAGCTGACCTCCTGCGAGCGTTCGCCGCTGTGGACGTTGGGCAGGTACTTGTTCTCGTTCAGACGCGGGGGCGCGGCCGGATCGTAGACCTTGCTCAGGGGCTGCCAGCCGTTGGCGACGAATGCAGTGAAACCCTCGTGCGGGCTCGGCGATTGGTAGAACCCTTCTTCCAGGTCCCAGCTTCCCCCGCGATAGGGCGGCAGCGTGGCGGCCGCTGCGGGCTGCGGCAGCCGGGTGGGCGCCGGGGTCGCGGTCGCGTCCTGGCTGGCCGGCGTGGCCGAAGGGGCCGGCGTGGCTGAGGGCTCAGGTGTCGCGCTGGCTGGCGGCGCTGCAGGCGTGGCGGGCAGTTCGGTCGGGCTGGCCGTTGCCATGGGCGTATCGGTCGCGGCCGGCGGCTCGGTGGCCGTGGCTGTGGACGTCACTGTGGGCGCGGGCGCCGTCGGCGTGTCCATCGGCAGGGCCGCGACGGGCACGGTCGCCGGCGTCTCCCGCACAGGGCGGGGCGTCCGCGTGGGCGTGGGGGTAGGACTTGCCTGCGATCTGCCGCAACCCCCGCTCCCCAGGAGCAGCAGTGCGACGGCCGCCAAGAGGGCGAAGATGGGTCTATTAGCCGGTCTGGACATGGTTCTCCCTGCACGAAAGGATGATGCGCGAGCGAGGAGCGCTAACCCTGCAGGGAGAGAGCCTCTATTCGCAAGAGACCAGAGTATAGCATGCAACCACGTTGCCCCCAAATGCGCCGCGCAACACGCCGGTGAAAACCGCGAGCCCTATGCCGGGTTCAGCGCACCTTCCGCCTGGGGAGCGCGGCGGACTACGACCGCGATAACGGCCAGCAGGATCACGTTGAGCACGACCATCACCGCCAGTTCAGGCGCCACATCCGCCCAGCCGCCGCCATGCTGCGTGATCTCGATCACCGGCTGGATAAGATAATAGGTCGGGAAGATGCGGCCGATCCACTGCGGGATTTCGGGGAACATGTAGACCAGCCCGGGCGCGTAGAGGAGAATGCCACCACCCTTCACCACGGACATGAGCATGTTCATGTCCTTGAGGAACGCGCTCATCAGGATGCCGATGGCCGCAGCCATCACCGCGCCCAACGCCAGGGCTACCAGCAGCAGCAGAGGCTCTGGCCCCCAGGCGCGGTTCAACAGCAGGGTGACAAGGGCCATCAGAATGCTTAGGATCCACCCCAGCAGGCCTTTGGCCACGAAGACCTCGCTCAGCGAAGCGGAGGTGGTGGTCAACGCGCGAAGCGTGCGCCGTTGCTTTTCCTCTACCAGGAGCGCCGCGGGGACCACGCTGCCGCCCATGAGAATAGCCATCATCACGATGATGGGCAGCAGGCGCTTCTCCCAGGGCAACTGCCCCTCCGCGCCGACGACATCGGTGACAATCTCCACCGGTGCGTCCCGGCCGGTCAGGTCGCGCACCAGTGTTGCGACCGCGGTGCCGGCCACCACACGGTTCTTGACCGTGCTCTCGCCCCAGACGAACGCGGTCAGCGAGACCTGCTCGCCGGCCTGCACGCGCTCGTCGAATCCGCCGGGCAGAACCAGACCGATGTCCAACCTGCCGTCCGCGATGGCAGCCCGCAGCGCCTCAGGCGACGCATAGACCCGTGTATCCAGCGACGCAAGCGCCGCGGCGCGGGCCGGCAGGGCCGACGCGCCCTCATCCACCATCCCCAGTCGCGCCTTGCCGGAGAAGACGGTGCCAAACACCAAGGAAATAATGACCGTGAAGGCCACCGGCATCACCACTGCAAAGATAAAGAAGACATTGCGCCACCCGAGCCGGAACTCCTTGCCCAGGAGCACGCCCACCCGCCGCAGGTTCATGCGAACCTCCTCTGCAGCGCCGCGATCCCCAGTGCCACAAACAGCGCGGCGAACCCCACCAGTGCAACCAGGTGAAACCCTACATCACCCCAGCCGGCCTCGAAATTGACCACCCGATGCACTGCGTCCACCAGATAGTACGAAGGCAGCACGCGTATCCAGCCGCTGGCCAGGCCCGGCAGAGCGACGGCCATGCCCGGCACGACCAGCAGGATCAACAGCAGCATCCCGTAACCGATCACCGACATGAAGTCGCGCGCCACAGAGGCCAGCAGGAATGCCAGGCCAGTGACCATCACCGCGCCCAGCAGCAACGTCAGCAGGATAATCACGGGCTGGCGGGACAGTCCGCCCGTGACGACCATCAGCAGCACCGACTGCCCGAAGGCCAGCCCGACGCCCACAAGCCCCTTGCTGAGGAACAGGTCAGGCACGGACACAGGCGTCACCAGCAGCGCGGCCAGCGTGCCGGATTCGATCTCCGAACTGATCAGGCTGGCCAGCCCCAGGGTCTCAATCAGCAGGATAAATACCGCCAGCAACGGCAGCATACGCTGCCGCGGCGCGATCTGCCGGCCTGCCATGTCCGGCCCGAGCACTTCTTCCTCCGTATCGATGTCGAGCGGCGACCCGCCGATGGTGAAAGCGAGCTCACGGACGAGCATCAAGTAGCTCTCGCGAAACTCTGCCGGCAGCTCGCCAGCCAGGTACAGGCGCACCTGGGGCCGCGTGCCGGCTGCCAGTTGTTCGGTCATGTCGGGCGGCAGGACGATGCCCGCCTCAAAGTCGCCGGCTGCGACCGCGGCCTTCAGCGCGTCCTCTGATGGTTGGCTCTCCAGGGTCACCCCCTCCTCAGCGAGAATCGCGGCCAGCGTGGGAGGCATGACCGGCGCATAGACGCCGAAACTGACCGTGTCATCGACCGTGCGCGGCAGGAGAAAGTAGACGGCGACAAACGCGACCAGGGCAAGGATAGTGACGAACGCGTAGAAGCGGTCCTTGAAGTAGAGGTTGACGTCCTTGGCGACGAGTACGCCGATAACATTGGAGCCGGAGGCTCTGCGCGGCGTGGTCATGCGAGCCCTCGCCCTGTGATATCGATGAAGATGTCCTCGAGCGTCGCCTCCTCGCTGTGCACGGTGACCACCTGCTCCTGGCTGAACAGCGCCTGCATCTCGGCCGCAGTCTCGGGCCGGTCGAGCACGACCTCGCGGACGGCCCGGCCGCCGCCAGGCACGGCCACCTCGGCGCGGAGCCGGCGCTGGCCGTAGCGCTGCTTGAGCACATGCGGTGTGTCCAATGCGACGATGACGCCGCGGTCGATGAAGGCTACCCGGTCGGAGAGCTTGTCGGCCTCGACCATGTCGTGGGTGGTCAGGAAGACCGTCGCGCCTCTGGTCCGCTCCTCGAGAATTATGCTACGGATGGAGGCCGCGGAGGCAGGATCCAGGCCTTCGGTCGGCTCATCCAGGAAGAGGATGCGCGGCCGGTTGACCAGCGCGCGGGCCACCATGAGGCGCTGCTTCATGCCCTTGGAGTAGGTCTCCACCCGGTCCTTGCCGCGACCATCCAGCCCCACGCGGGCCAGCAGCCCCGGCGCATCGAACCCCTGCGCGCCGAACAGCCGGGCGAAGAGGACCAGGTTATCAAGGCCTGTCAGCTGTTCGTAGAGGTTGGCAATCTCGAAACAAACGCCAATCTGCGCCTGCACCTGCTTGGGCTGCCGGGCCACATCGAGTCCCAGCACCGTTGCTCGACCCTCCTTCGGCCGGAGTTGGCCGGTGAGCATCTTGACGGTCGTGGATTTTCCGGCGCCGTTGGGGCCGAGGAAGCCCAGGATCTCACCCTCAGCAACCGAGAAGCTGATGCGTTCGACCGCCGTCAGTGGTCCGTAGCGATACGTAAGGTCCTCTGCGATAATGGCCTGAGACATCGTGCGCGCTCCTTGCCGCGGAATCCGGCATATTATGGCATGGTGGCCGTCTACAAGCCGCAACTATCTCAGCCCGACGGCACCAGCAGGGCCTCAAGCGCGGCCAGACGTTCGGCGTTGGCCGGCTCCTGCAGCGGCGGGCACGCGGCCAACCCAGCCTGCCCTGCGGCCAGCTTGAGCGCGAAGTTCCAGCACGAAGGCTGGCCGCACTCCCGGCAGTTGCCGCCGGGCAGCAGCTTGTAGAGTGCCATCGCAGTCGGACGCTGGCGGCCGGTGTGGTTGGGCACGAGCTCGTCACGGCACTCCCATGTGCGGTTGACCCGGTCAATTATGCCCTTCAGTTCCGCAACGGCCTCATTCCGGTCCTCCACGTTGCTGACCGCAATCGCATATGCGTGAAAGGCGAAGTTGTGACCGGCCTGCTTCCATATCAGCGCGGTGGCGGCCGGCATATAGACGGCCCCGTCCAGCGTAGCGTTGAGATACGGCAACACGTCCGAAATGTTCACGGTCAGCAATGCTTTAGCAGTAAAGCGTTCCGCGCCGGGATGACAGGGCGGGGTGAAAATATCCACGTCGTATCGATCGATCAGCATTTCAGTCTCCCCAGGGGTCGCAGCAGATGCACGACCATAGTGTGTTCCCACAAGCCTGGCCCGAAACCCCAGAGCGGTCTCGCCTTGTCAGCACAGACCGTCGTAAGCCGGCGCAGGCCGTGCGGCAGCCGCCAGTCTCAGACCCAGGCCACCAGCGGCGGCATCCAGCACAGCTGCAAGAGCCTGGCATCCTACGCTCCGCGGCCGGGCAGGCGACGCACGCCGCTATATGCCAGAAGCGTCACGGCCATGAGGACGACCGCACCGCCGGCGGCGAGCCAGGGTTTCGCCGTCCCGGCGGCACCGGAGGGCTGCGCACCAGCCGGCCCAGCGCCCGGGGTTGCATCGACCACGGTTTCGGTACACGCTGCCACCAGCCCGCAGCTCGCGTCGGTGGTCGCCTGCGGCGAAGCAGGGGTCGGCCGCGGGGCCGGCCAATCGACCCCGCCCTGCGCCAGGTAGTGCTCGATGGCGTTCGGCAGTTCCGCCGTGATCCTCTCCACGCCCACCAGGGTCCGATCGCCGATCAGGAGGAACGGCACCTCAGCACTGCCGCGGGTATAGCCGTACTGCTCCGTGACCGCATAGAAGGCAGCGATATCCTCCATGCTGACGACCTCGATCAGCCGGACCTCGAGTTGCGTGCCGTACTTCTGCTGCATCTGCGGAAGGATGCCCTCGAGCACCTCGTGGCAATGACCGCAGCCCTCAAGCCAATACAATACGACGCGCACGGCCGGGGCCGGCGGCGAAGGGCGGGCGTCAGGCTGCGTAGGTTCAAGCCCGGACACGCGCGCGGCATGCTTGACTTCCGCGCAGTCGTCACAGCCTTGTGCGGCTGCCGGCTGCGCAGCCGCCCCGACGAGCGCGAGCAGAGTGAGGGTCCAGATGACTATCAGACGCATTGCCAGCTCCCTGCCGGCCTGTCCGCGATCGCGGCCAGGAACGAATGGGTAACACCCTCCACATCCCACGAGACGCGTAGTGCAACGCCCAGTATACTATCACACATGCAAGACATCGTTTTCGAAGTCCTGCTCACAGGCTATGCGTCCTGTGCTCCCACCGGCGGCGGGCAGGCTTCCTCTGCGGCCGAGGCCATGCCGGCCGGCGCAGCCACCAACTCACCCCGGAACCAGCGGCGCTGCAGCCAGAACGCCACGCTCACCAGGCCGATCATCACCGGCACCTCGACCAGCGGGCCGATGACTGCTGCGAAGGCCTCGCCCGAGGCAATGCCGAACACCGCGACCGCCACCGCGATGGCCAGCTCGAAGTTGTTGCTGGCCGCGGTGAACGACATCGTGGTCGTCATGCGGTAATCCGCGCCCGAGCGGTGACCGATCCAGAAGCTGACCAGGAACATCAGCACAAAGTAGAAGATGAGGGGGATGGCGATGCGCACCACGTCGAACGGCAGCGCTACGATCAACTCGCCCTTCAGGCTGAACATCACCAGGATGGTGAACAGCAGGGCAATCAACGTGAGCGGGCTGATGCGCGGGACGAACGTCTGCTCGTACCACGCGCGACTCTTGACGCGCAGCAGGATGAAGCGCGTGGCAAAACCGGCGATCATCGGAATACCCAGGTAGATGAAGACAGTCCGGGCGAGCTCGCCGATGCTGATGCGGACGACCGCGCTCTCGAGGCCGAGCGCCCGGGGCAGCACGGTGATGAAGATGTACGCGTAGACGCTGTAAAAAAGCACCTGGAACACGCTGTTGAAGGCCACCAGCCCGGCCGCATACTCCGTGTCGCCGTGGGCCAGCTCGTTCCACACGATGACCATCGCGATGCAGCGCGCCAGGCCGATGAGGATCAGCCCGATCATGTACTCCGGCCTGTCGCGCAGGAAGATGACCGCCAGCGCGAACATGAGCACGGGGCCGATCACCCAGTTCTGCAGCAGCGACAGCCCGAGCACCTTCGTGTTGCGGAAGACCTCGGGCAGCCGCTCGTATTTCACCTTGGCGAACGGCGGGTACATCATCAGGATGAGGCCGATGGCGATCGGGATATGGGTCGTGCCGACCTGGAAGCGGTCGATGAAGGCCTCGACGCCCGGAATGAAGTAGCCCAGCGCGACGCCGATGGCCATGGCCAGGAAGATCCACAGGGTCAGGAAGCGGTCGAGCGTGGACAGGCGCCTTGCCGTGCCGGGTTGCGCGCCCGCGGCTGCAGGAGCTACAGACATGGCTCATCCTCCATGGGTGGGTCCGCCGGTCAGGATGCAGACAGCTCAGTGGTCAGCAGCGTCACGATCTGGCTCACCGCCGGCACGCGGCCCCCGGCCAGCAGCTTGTCGTTGACGACCAGGCCGGGCGTCGCGAGCAGGTTGTACCGCTCGTATTCATTGTAGTCGCCGGACTTCTCGAACGTGGCCTCGACGCCCAGCTGGGCGACCGCAGCCTTGGCGTTCTTCTCCAGCCGTTCGCAGTTGGCGCAGCCGCCGCCGAGAATCTTGATGTGCAGGGTCATTTTGCCTCCGATTACAGATTGAAGATTGAAGATTATTCTGCTCACGCCTGCAAGTGCTGTGGGGTCGCGCCCGCTTCCGATGCACTTTTGCCCAGGCGGGCAAGTGCCAGCGCCAGGACTGCCAGGACTGCGGCTGTGCCGCCCAGGAGCAGCCAGGGGCTCGCGCCGTCCACCCAGGCGCCGAAGAGCAGGCCGGCGACCGTGCTGAACAGCGCCACCCAGCCGACGTAGACCCAAGTCTTGCGCCGACCGATGACGCTCGTGATGATCAGGATGCTCTGCAGGCTCAGCTCCGGGTCCGCCATCAGGTAGGCCAGCAGCGGCCCGCGGTGCATCCCAAGGTCCAGGAACAGCCGCGCGATGGGCACCTCCACCAGGGTCGGGAAGTACATGACGACGCCGAAGAGCACGCCCACCACGTTCCCCAGGAGCGTGTTCGAGCCGGCGACCGCCTCGATCCATTCGGGTTGGATGAGCGGCCGGATGACGCCGACGGCGAAGACGCCGACGATCAGCAGCGGAAAGATCTGCTTGACGAAGCGCCACGTCTCATACAGCCACTCCTGGATCTCGTAGTCCTCGAACCCGCGCCGCGCCACCTGCCAGACGCCGAGCACCGTCAGAGCCACGGCGAAGAACTTGCCGGTGAAGGCCAGGGTCAGACTGCCCGTGGCAGGCGTCAGACGCACCGCGGCCACCAGCAGCGTCGCGGCGGCCAGCGCCAGCGCCACGGTCGTCCAACGGTTGAAACCCTCGTCGATGTGGTTCAGCCCGCGCCACGCAGTCCCGCCGATGGCCGCCAGCAGGACGATCAGGAGCAACCCCTGGACGGTGACGCCCTCCTCGCCGCGCGACGCGTCGAAGGGGACGAGCCGGCTCAGGGTTGCCTGCAACGTGTCCGTGCCCCCGATGGGCAGCGTGACCTGCGCGTAGGTGTTCGTGAACAGGCCGACCTGCAACGTGCCTGCGACGAGCAGAAGGATCAGCAGCCCGAGCAGCAGCCAGGTCGTACGCGGCACGGAGGCAGTGGCCGCGAACGCGTCCGGGCCGGCCGCACTCCGTGCGGGGGCACTACGTGCCACATCGTCCTTGCGGAAGAGCACGGCCATGATCAGGCCAATGCCGATGCCGAATGCGATGGACAAGACCACGCGCGCCACCGCGATATCCATGCCGATGGCCACCCCTGTATATGTCAGCGCCAGGATGTTGATGGCCGGGCCGACGAACAGAAAGGTGATGGCCGGCCCCAGGCCCGCGCCCTTCTTGTAAATGCCCGCAAAGAGCGGCATGATCGTGCAGGAGCAGACCGCCAGCACGAAGCCGCCAAGCGCGGACGCAGGATAAGAGATGAGCTTCGGCGCGGTGCGGCCCAGGTAGCGCGTGACCGCCTCCTTGGGCACCAGCGCGGTCAGCGCGCCCGCGATGAAAAAGGCTGGCACCAGGCACAGGAGCACGTGCGCGGCCAGGTAGCTGGCGAGGTTGCCCAGGCCACTCTGCAGCAGGTCAAGCACAAAACTCATGGGAGCATGACCTCTTCCTGATGAGGAGCCAGGTTCGATCCCTGAACCGCGGCAGGGCGCGGGCTGCAGGCGCCGCCCGGCTCGCACTTCGGACAGTTGCAGCCGGCCACGCGCTCATGACCAACTGCCGCAGCCGAGCGCGCCTCCGGCGCTATCACCCGCAGAATTGCGGCGACCTGCGCCGCTATGGGGCCGTCTGCCAGCCCATAGTAGACGTAGGTGCCCTCGTTGTGGTCGGTGATTATGCCCTCGTTGCGCAGCACGGCCAGTTGCTGCGACACGTAGGGCTGCGGCTTGTTGAGTGCGGCCGACAGGTGGCATACGCACTCGTCCGAGCCGCGCACGATCGCCAGGATCTCGAGGCGCATCGGGTGCGCCATGAGCCTGAGCAGGCGAGCCTGTGTGTGATAGTGTGTCATATGCAAGTCCAGCTATATATGGATTTCTGCATGTATGATAGTGGGGAGATTCCCTTCTGTATATGATGCGCATCAGGGAGAATGAAGGCAGAGGGACAACACTTATGTGGTACAATAGTCACCAGTTATATGACTGAAGCTACGATTGCCGAGGGGCCAGCCGCAAGTCGAGACAGGAGGCAGGCATATGTATAACCGTGTGGATGCACGTGTAATCGCAGAGTTGGAACGCATCGTGGGCGCGGAGAACGTCCTGGCCGGGCCGCAGCAGGCGGAGAAGCTGGAGCGCTACACGCACGACGAGGTGGTCGGCCTGGCCGCCGAGCCGGAGGTCGTCGTCCTCGCGTCGTCGGCGCAGCAGGTATCGGAGGTCATGCGCCTGGCGCAGGCCGTGCGCGTGCCCGTGACCCCGCGCGGCGCGGGCTCCGGGTTGAGCGGCGGCGCGGTGCCCGTCTGCGGCGGCATCGTGCTGTCACTGGAACGCATGAACCGCATCCTCGAAATTGACCATGGCAACCTGATGGTCACGGTCGAGCCGGGCGTCATCACAGGCAACCTCCACCGCGCAGTCGAAGCGGAAGGGCTCTTCTATCCGCCGGACCCGGCCAGCCTGGAATCGTGCTCCATCGGCGGCAACATCGCGGAGGGTGCGGGCGGGCCGCGCGCAGTGAAGTACGGCGTGACGAAGGACTACGTCTGCGGGCTGGAGGCCGTGCTCCCCTCCGGCGAAATCATCAACCTCGGCGGCAAGCTGGTCAAGGATGTCACCGGTTACGACCTGACGCAGCTCCTTGTCGGCTCCGAGGGCACGCTGGCGATCGTCACGAAGATCATCCTCCGGCTGGTGCCGCTGCCGAAGTTCCGGGTGGACCTGCTCGTGCCGTTCGACGACTTCCAGGCCGCCATCGGCACCGTCTCGGCCATCATCGCGGCACGCATCTTACCCACGACGATCGAGTTCATGGAACAGGACAGCGTCCTCGCGGTCGAGCAGCTCCTGGGCCGCCCGATGCAGTTCCGCGACGCGGCCGCACACCTGCTTATCCAGCTCGACGGCAGCCAGCAGGATGCACTGGACGCAGACTACGAGATCGTGGGTGAAATCTGCCTGGAGCACGGCGCACGCGACGTGCTGGTTGCCAAGGATAGCCGCACGCGCGACCGGCTGTGGGAGGCGCGACGGAAAATCATCGAGTCGCTCAAGTTTGCCAGCCCGGTCAGCCACATGGAGGACGTCGTCGTGCCGCGCAGCCGCATCCCCGACCTGCTGGCCGGCGTCAAGGCCTTCGCAACGGAGCGCGGGGTGCGAGTCGTATGCTTCGGCCACGCGGGCGACGGAAACGTCCACGTCAACGTGCTCAAGGATGACCTGCCGATGGAGGAGTGGCGCGCGCTCACCCCGGAGCTGTCCACAGCCTTCTACCGGCTGGCCCTCGGCATGGGCGGCCGCATCACGGGCGAGCACGGCATCGGCGTGACCCGGCGGAAGTACCTGGGGATGGCGCTCAGTCCGGCGGAGATCCAACTCATGCGCGGCATCAAGGCGACGTTCGACCCGAACGGCATCCTGAATCCGGGCAAGGTGTTCCCGGATTGACGGGAGGACGGCGGGCTTGTGCTATAATGCACCCGGTCATTGCACCCTATCCTGCACCATCGACTCACGGAGACCATGCGTTCACAAGCCCGTCCCGCTTCGCCCCTGTCCCGCGCGGACATCCTGGTTGCGCTGCTCGCTGCGACCGTCAGTCTGTTCATTTACGCTCGCACATATGTGCCCTGGGTGCTGCCCTCGGACAGCGGCGAGTTCCAGGTGCTGGCGCATCAGCTCGGCGTGGCGCATACGACGGGCTACCCGGTGTACCTCCTCCTGGCGAAGCTGTTCATTCTGCTCGTCCCCGCGTCGAGCATTGCAGCAGGCGTCAACCTGTTCTCTGCATTCATGGCCGCGGTGACGGTGGGGTTAGTTTATCTGGGCGGGAACCTACTGACCCAGCGCCGCTGGCTGCCCTTGTTCGGGGCTGGCGCGCTGGCCGTGGGATACACCTTCTGGTCGCAGGCGCTCATCGCCGAAGTGTATGCGACCGGCGCAGCGTTCCTGGCCGCGGTGTGCGTACTGGTGCTCTATTGGTATCGCGGCGGCGCACGCTGGTCGCTGTTCGCGGCAGGCGTGATCGGCGGGCTCGGGCTCGGCGTGCATGCGAGCCTGGCGATGTTCGCGCCCGCAGTGGTCATCTTCCTCCTCCTGAATCGTGACCGCCGGCGCGAGTGGCTCATGCCTGCACTCCTCGGAGGTGCAGCCGGGCTGTTCATGTATCTCATCGCGTTCCTCTTCGTGGACCTGCACGCAGCGCCTGCCAACATCTTCAACGCGGCCTACAGTCCTGCGCGTTCCAACTGGGACCTGACTGCGGAAGACCTCGCCAGCCCCATCCGCCGCATCGTCTTCCTGATGACCGCGGTGCAGTGGCGCAGCGCCATGTTCGCCGCCCCGCTCCTCGACACGCCAGCGCGCCTGGGCGAGTACCTGACCGGGCTGCCGCGCGAGTTCTCGGTGCTTACCCTCGTGCTCATCGTGGCGGGCGGCGCGACGCTGTTCCGCCGCGACCGGCGGCTGGGCTGGTTCTTCGCGTCGGCGCTGCTCATCCACTGGGCCTGCTACTTCAACTACCGGGTGGGCGACCTGTACGTGTTCTACATTCCCGGATATGTCCTGCTCGCGATGCTGGCGACCGTGGGCCTGGACCAGCTGGCGGAAGTCCTGGACTCGGCCCGAGGCAGAACCCCTACACGACCAGACCTCCGAGCGGTGGCTGAGCCCGGCAGATTTCGCGCCCGCCCATTGAGCCGGCCCGTGCAGACGAGCATCGTGGCCGCGGTTGCATTGGTCGCCGTTGGGCTGACCCTGCGTCCCTATGTCCCCGATGTCGTTGCAGGCCGGACTCCCTTCATCGGTGTGGAAGGCTATCTTGTCGACGGAAACACCGAGCGGGTGGGCCGAGTCGCCCGCTCGGTCGTCGAGCGGCTGGAGCCAAACGCCATCATCTTCACCGACTGGTACTGGCTCTATCCCTATTACTACGCCGCGCATATCGAGCTTGGAAGAACGGGCATGCAGTTCGTCGAGACATACTCGCGCAGCGATAAGCCCGGCCTGGCCGACTCGATTGTCCAGTTCGTGCAGGCCAGCTACCCCGACCGGCCTATCTACTTCTCGCAGCGGGTTCGCGAAATCGAAATGGCTGGCTTCACCTATCGCAACGTAAGCACGGGGGCCGGCCAGCTATACAAGTTGGAGTATCCGCGCTAAACTGATATCATGTGTCTCCAGGTTGCTACGCAACCTGGAGACACGGCTGCACAACCTGGAGACCCGAACGTAGCTGCAGCGCAGCTACGTGGTCCTGCACAAAGCAGCGGCGCAACTTCGTCGCCTATGCCCAATCCTGGAGTATCTCTCATCGATGAAAACCACCTACACCCCTGGGGTCGTCTTTCCGCCCAAGTCCTCCCGTGGCCTGCAAAGCGGAATCAACCAACTCGTGAATGCCGTGCGCCCGACGCTAGGCCCGCGGCCGCGGCTCGTGGCGCTGACGCGGGTTGCCAGCACCGGCGCGCCCGAACAGCTCGATAACGCAGGCGTCATCGCCCGACGCATCCTCGAGCTGCCCGACCGCAATGCCGATATGGGCGCAATGTTCGTGCGCCACATGCTGTGGAGCCAGTACGAGCGCGAGGGCGACGGCACGGCGACGACCGCGGTCCTGTTCCAGTCCATCTTCAACCAGGGCCTGCATTACCTGGCATCCGATGGCAACGCGATGGTGCTGCGCCGCTACCTCGAGGAAGGGCTGGAGGTCGTCCAGGAGGAACTGGCGCGGCAGGCTGTGCCGGTGGAAGGCCCGCAGGCGCTGGCGCGCGTTGCGGCTGCGGTGTGCGGCGACCCGCCGATGGCCAAGCTGCTGGGCGAAATCTTCGACATCATCGGTGAGTATGGCCGCATCGAGATCCGCACGGGCCGCGGCCGCGACCTGGAGCGCGAGTACGTCGAAGGCATCTACTGGAAGGGCGGCGCAGTCTCGCGCGAGATGACCAACGGCAAGCTGCACAACCGGGCCGAACTGCAGGACCCGCGCATCCTCGTCAGCGACCTCGAACTGACCCAGCCGGAGGAAGTCCTGCCCGTCCTGATCGCAGCCCGCCAGGCCGGCGTGCGCAGCCTGCTGCTCATTGCCCGACAGTTCGCAGAGCCCGTGATTGCCACGCTCCTGGTCAACAACAAGCCGGGCGAGTTCGACGTCCTGGCGGTCAAGACGCCAGGCCTGACCATCCCCGAGATCATGGGCATCCTCGAGGACATGAGTTTCCTGACGGGCGCGCGCATCTTCAGCAAGCAGGGCGGCGAGCGGCTGGCAGGCATCCGTGCCGAGGACCTGGGCCACGCGCGGCGCGCCTGGGCCGATCGCGAGTTCTTCGGCATCGTCGGCGCGCAGGGCGACCCGCGTGCCCTGCGGCAGCACATCGCTCGTCTCAAGGCCGCGCACGGGGCCATCGGCGACCTGGCCGAGCGCAAGAACCTGCGGGAGCGCATCGGCAAGCTGACCGGCGGCGCGGCCACGCTCTGGATCGGTGCGAACACCGAAGCCGAGCTCAAGGTGCGCAAGGAACTGGCTGAGCACACCATCGAAGCGGTGCGCGGCGCACTGCTCGCGGGCGTCGTGCCCGGCGGCGGCACGGCGCTGCTCGACTGCCAGCCGGCGCTACGAGCCCGGCTGAAGGCCGCAACCATGAGCGAGGAGCGTGCCGCCTATCGCATCCTCATCCGCGCGCTGGAAGAACCTGCCCGCACCATCATCGCCAATGCCGGCTTCGAAGTCGACGAGGTGATGGCGGAGATCCGCCTGGCCGGCCGCGGGCACGGGTTCGACGTAGAGGCGGAGTGTGTCGTCCCGATGGCATCCAGCGGCGTGCTGGATGGCGCGTCGGCGCTCCAGGCCGGCGTGAAGACTGCGGTGCTGTCCGCGGGCATCGCGCTGACCGCAGACGTCCTGGTCCATCACAAGAAGCCCGTGGAGGCAACGAACCCGTAGGGATTACGAATT
>CAZTMA010000046.1:0-34434 GCA_964614645.1 uncultured Anaerolineales bacterium | reverse complement strand
CGCATCATCCAGGCAGAGGAGCGCACCCTCGTACGCAGCCAACACCCGCACGTAGTCCGCCACGGGCGCGATCTCGCCGGAGATGGGGAAGATGCCGTCGCTCAGGACGAGGGGCCGCTCGCGCGGGAGCAGATGGCTGTGGAGTTGATCGGCCAGGTCGTCCAGGTCGAGATGTCGGAATGGATGCGACGGCATGCGCGCAGCAGCAACCGCGTCAAGCAAGCTGAAATGGGCCGCCGCATCCAGAAACACGCGCTCGAACTCGCCGGCCAATGCCTGCAGCAGCGCGACGCTGCCCAGGTAGGCCGAGACGTAGTAGGTGGCGGCCTCCGTGCCCAAGAAGCGCGCGGCTGCGGCCTCGACTGCATGATAGACGGGGTGCTCACCGTAGCCGCCGCGCGAGGTCGAGGTAGTCAGCCCGTAGCGCTGGAGGGCGTCGATGGCTGCGGCAATCAGCCCCGGATGGCCTGGCAGGCCCAGATAGCTGCAACCGGAAAAGTAGTCGCGCCAGCGGCCGTCGATGAGCGTGCGCGCGCCTGGCGGGCTTTCCATCAGGTGGGCCATATCGATCGCACGATCAGATGAAACGCCGCGCGCCGACGAAGCTCTCGCGCAGATGCTCGACGGCCTGCACATCGTCCTGGTGCACCCCGTTGCGCGAGCGCGACGAGTGGATGATGCGCCAGCCCCCAAGACTCACGGCGACGTGCGTGATGCTGCGCTTCTCCCCCAGCTCGCCGAAGAAGAGCAGGTCGCCCGGCTCGAACGGCTCCTGGACGGGCCGGCCCGCATCGTACTGCATGTCGGCGTCGCGCGGCAGCGTCACTCCGGCCAGCCGGTGCAGCAGTTGCGAGAACCCTGAGCAGTCGATCCCCAGCGCGGAGCACCCGCCCCACAGGTAAGGCACACCCGTGAAGCACACGGCGTCGGCCAGCATCTGTCGCCGCCGCGTGTCCGTGTCGTGCGGCAACACGCTGAACGCCCGCACATCCGCCAGCGGCAGCCAGCCTGTGTCATCGCCGGCCAGCACGACATGAACCCAGTCGCTGTTCACGACATCCACCGCGACCGCGGTGCCCCCCAAGATGCGGGTGACGATTGGCGCCGCCGCCGACGGTTCAGCATACAGCAGGCTGACGGGCGCGCAGACCAGATGGCTGAAGGCGCAGCCCTGCGCGGGCACGAGATAGGGTGCATAGGCCCAGCCCAGGTAGCCGTCTGACTGGCGCACAAACGCCCACCGCCCCTCAGTCATCAGGACTTCCAGCAGCCAGCCGTTGAGCAACTGGCTGACCTGCTCTGCGAGGAACGAGGCCTTGGCATACATCCCGGTAAGATTCGTGCCGACTGCAACTGTCTGCGGCTGCGCGGTCCGGAGGACGCGCACGCCCGCCGGCTCGAAGCGGATAGCAGGAAATTGCGCCGTCAGCCCCGCCAGCAACGCGACCAGGGTTGCATCGTCCAACACTGCTCCGGCCAGCGCGCAGCGTGACTCGTCAAGCGTGGCGGCCTCGACCTGGCAGTAATGGGTGCGTGTGTCACTGAACGGGCGGCACAGCTCAGCCAGCGCCCGCCTGATGTCATCCAACATGGTTCTTTCCTCTCTGGAGAACCGCGAAGGCGCGAAGGACGCAAAGTATTTATGAGCAAAAGAAAGTCCTCGCGACCCTTGCGTCTTCTCGGTTCATTCTACGGTTCATTCCGGCAGTATCTCCCCGAACACGCGCAGCATATTCCCTTGGCAGACAAGCTCCACCTGTCGCTCTGTAAAGCCGCCCGCGGACAGGGCTTCCGCGACGCGCGGGTAGTCCTGCGCGCCGGTCAGGCCGGCGGGCATCGCGCCGATGCCGTCCAGATCGCCACCGAGGCCGACGCACGCCTCGCCGCCAATGTTCACCGCATGTCGTGCCTGGCGCACGATAGCATCCAACCCGGGCAGCGGTATGGCGGCTACGCGGGGGCCGACCTCCGTCCGGTACTTCTGCCGGGCAGCCGGGTCCATGTCCTTCATGGGTGCCATGATGGCATTCCATGCAGCCAGATAATCTTGGTCCAGGAAGTCCGGCGCGAAGTTCATGCCCATGACCCCGCCGCGGTCGGCCAGCGTCCGAATCTGCGGGTCGGTCAAGTTGCGCGGGCTGGCGCTGACCGCGCGACAGTTCGAGTGGGAGGCGACGAACGGCTTGTGCGTCAGGCTGACAATCTCCTCGAAGGCCGCGTCCGATGCGTGCGAGACGTCCACCATCACGCGGAGTTCCTCCGCCAGTAATACCAGCTTGCGCCCCTCTTCGCTCAGCCCTGCGCCCCCGCCAAAGACCGTGCCGGAGAAGTGATTGTCGTCCCATGCAGGGATGACCAGCCGCACCCCCATGTCGCAGAACTCCCGCAGGTCCTCCGCATCGGCCAACGGGTCCGCACCTTCCATACCGATGAGGGCGCCAATTCCCGGCGCACCGTCAGTACATACCCCACGCAGGTCGGCGGCAGTGCGGATCAGGCGCAGGCGGCCGTCCGAGGCCGCGGCCCAACCGCGGATAGTGGCAATGGCCTCGCGCGCCAGCGGCCGCACGTCACGCGCGTCATAGTAGCGCTGCGATGCGAACACCGCAAAGAGCTGGACGCAATGGCCGCCTGCCTCCAGCCGGGGCAGGTCGACGTGCGACCGCGTGCCTGCCGGCCGCGCGTCGCCGTTGACGAAGTCGAACGGGCTGTCATAGCTGTGCATGACCGCATCACAATGGGCATCGAAGAATCGCATGGTTATACCTCTTATGCTGACATTCAGGCGCGGAGCGTAACGCCGATGCCCGGCTGCGTGGGCACGTGGACGCCGCCGTGTTCGTCGTAGTGCAGCCCCTCAAAGGGGTCGTTGGCAACCAGCAGCGGGCCGTCCAGGTCGAGCCAGTCGGCCAGCCCGGCGAGATGCGCCATCGCAGTCACGCCCAGCGAGGTCTCAACCATGCAGCCAAGCATGACCTGGAGCCCCAGCGCCCGCGCCCGCCGCAACATCGCCAGCCCCGGCCCCAGCCCGCCCGCCTTCATCAGTTTCAGGTTGATGGCCCGGACGCCGGCCGCAGCCAGCGCCTCTATATCAGCTAGAGTCTGGCACGACTCGTCTGCGACGACAGGGATGTTCGTATGGGCCTGAACATACCCCAGTCCCGCGATGTCGTCCTTCGCGACGGGCTGCTCGATGAGCTCGATGTCGAACTGCGCCAGCCGGTTGATCAAGGCCACCGCCTCGTCGCGCTGCCAGCCCGCGTTGGCATCCAGCCGCAGCCGCGCGTCAGGCCGAGCCGAGCGCACTGCAGCCAGCCGGCCGAAGTCATCGTCCGAGCCGAGCTTGATCTTGAGCGCGGCGAACCGGCTCGATTCGGCAGCTAGCCGGGCCATTTCGGCGGGTTCTGCAATGGCGATGGTGAAACAGGTCGCGAGGGGAGACGGCTGCGGCACGGCCAGCAGTTGCCAGATCGGGAGCCCGGCCTTGCGCCCCAGCCGGTCGTGCAACGCGAGATCCAACGCGCAGCGTGCGGGCGCAGGCCCGTTGTTCTCCATCCACGCAGGAATATCCGCGACCTGCTCCGGCAGGGGATCGCTCCGTGCGGCCATGCCGGCCCAATAGACGGTCATTGCCTCATCCGAGACCCCGTAATAGGGCGGGATCGCGGCCTCGCCCCAGCCCTCCAGCCCGGTGTCGTCGGTCAGGCGGAGCCAGAAGACGCGCCGCGTGTCGCTGGCGCCGTAGGAGAGGCGGAAGGGGTTGCGCAGTTGCAGGATGAAGGACTGCCAGGTAAGACGCATGGTCGCTCCGTGTGGGTGATAGCCGCGGGCCGGAATCCTATATCAGCCGCAAACGGCTGCATTGTGGCCCAGACAGGCCCCCCTGTCAAACTGAGGGCGGAAATGCACGCGTTTCAAAGTGCGTGGGTTCGTGGTACACTGCGGCCATCCAGAGATGGGAGGTCACCATGGCGGAAACAGAAAACCAACGTATCCTGGCCTACCTGCGCAGCCACCAAGACGATATGGTGGCGCACTTACGGCAACTCGTGGAGCTGGAATCGCCCACCAGCGACAAAGCAGCCATCGACCGGCTCGGCGCAGTGCTGGCGGAGCAACTGCGTGAAACTGGCGCGGCGGTGGATCTCCAGGAACAGGCGACTGCGGGCAACCACCTGCGCGGCCGATGGGGCGCCGGACAGACAGAAGGCAACAGCGTGCTGCTGCTGGCGCACATGGACACGGTTTGGGACACCGGCACGGTCACCCAGAGGCCCGTGCGCATCGAAGACGGAAGGCTTTTCGGGCCGGGTGCGTTCGACATGAAGGGCGGCATCGTCAACGCAATCTGGGCGATACGCGGCTTGCGCGAGTTGGGCCTGATGCCGGATCGGCGCATCACCATGCTCATCACCTCGGACGAGGAGACGGGCAGCCGCACCTCGCGACCGCTGATCGAGGAAGAGGCGAGGCGGCATCGCGCAGTCTACGTGCTCGAGCCAGCGCATCCCCCGCACGGGTCACTTAAGACCTGGCGCAAGGGCGTGGGCGATTTCGAAGTCATCGTGACAGGCAAGGCCTCCCACGCTGGCGCGGCGCACGACGAAGGCGTCAACGCCATCGAGGAATTGGCCCACCAGATCATCAGCATCCAGGCACTGACAGACTATGCGGTTGGCACGACGGTCAACGTGGGCGTAGTCAGCGGCGGCACGCGCAGCAACGTGGTGCCCGCGCAGGCCCGGGCCCGCGTGGACGTGCGGGTGATGAATGCGGCGGAAGCAGACCGCATCCATACCTACATGCACCACCTGACCCAGCGGCTTGCAGACACGAGTATCGAGGTGCGCGGGGGCATGAACCGGCCCCCAATGGTGCGCACGCCCCAGACGGTCGCGCTCTTCGCCATTGCCCAGGCCATTGCGCTGGAAATCGGCCTGTCCGTAGACGAGACCGGGACGGGCGGCGGCTCGGATGGCAACTTCACGTCCGCGTTGGGTGTGCCGACGCTGGATGGGTTGGGCGTTGACGGCGACGGCAGCCATGCACAGCACGAGCATGTCATCGTCGCGTCCCTGCCGGAGCGCGCCGCGCTGCTGGCAGGCCTGCTGCGTGCGCGGCAGCCGTCGGCATAGTATCTGGCAAGCAAGGGAGCTATCATGGACGAGTTGTTCAGCCGGTTGGACACCCATATCACAGCCCACATGGACGCCTGGATTGCAGAGTTGTCGGCCCTATGCGCGCTGCCCAGCGTGGCCGCGCAAGGCGAAGGCATGGCCGAGTGCGCGGCATTCGTGGCGGAGATGCTGCGGCGCCGCGGCTTCGAGGCCGAGGTCATGCCGACGGACGGTCACCCTGTCGTCTATGCCGAGCGGAGCGGTCGCAGCGACAAGACCCTCATCTTCTACAACCACTACGACGTGCAGCCCGCGGAGCCGCTGGAGCTGTGGACCTCCCCGGCCTTCCAACCCACGGTACGTGACGGCGCGCTGTACGCACGCGGGGTCAGCGATGACAAGGGCCACCTGTTCAGCCGCATCGCCGCGCTGGACGCGCTGCTCGCGGCCACCGGCGACCTACCCTGCCGCGTCAAATTCCTGGTCGAGGGCGAGGAGGAAATCGGCAGCATCCACCTGCCCACCTTCATTGCCGCGCACCGGGACCGGCTCTCGGCGGACGCCTGTGTCTGGGAGTTCGGCGGGGTAGACGCGAACGAGGTGCCGCTCCAGTGCTGCGGGATGCGCGGCATCTGCTATGTCGAGCTCCGCGTAAAGACGGCCGCCCAGGATGCCCACTCCGGCGTCGGCGGCTCCATCTTCCCGAATGCGGCCTGGCGGCTGACCTGGGCGCTTAACAGCCTCAAGGGACCGGATGAGCGCATTCGCATCCCCGGCTTCTACGACAACGTGGTGCCGCCGACCCCGCGTGACCTGGAGCTGCTGGCAGCCGCGCCGGACGCCGCGGACGACTACCTGCGGCGCTACGAACTGCCCGGCTTCCTGCGCGGCATGGCCGGCGGGCTTGAGCTGAAGGTGGCGGAAGTGTTCGAGCCGACCTGCACCATCTGCGGGCTGACCTCCGGCTACCAGGGGCCGGGCACCAAGACCGTGCTGCCTGCGGAGGCGAGCGCGAAGGTCGATTTCCGGCTGGTGCCGAGCCAGACCCCCGAAGAGGTCCTGGCCAAGCTGCGCAGCCACCTGGATGCGGAGGGCTTCAGCGATGTGCAGGTGACGCTGATGGGCGGCGAGGCGCCGGGCCGCGTGGACCCGGACGACCCCTTCATCCACCTGACGGTCGAGGCTGCACGCGGGGTATTCGCTCACGATATGGTGGTCGTGCCCATGATCGGCGGGTCCGGCCCGAACCATGCCTTCATCGAGCACCTTCAAGTGCCCATCGCGACGGTTGGGTTCGGCCATCCCGGCGGCCGCGTCCACGCGCCGGACGAAAACATCCGTCTCGACTTGTTCGAGAAGGGCATCCGCCATACCGCCCGCATTTTGGCACTGTTCGGGGCGCAGTAAGCACAATTATGTCGAGCGTAGGTTGATTTTTCGAAACACTTGTGCTAAAATGGGATTCAATACAGCAGAAATCGGGGCAGTGTATCGTGGCGTCACCCTATAACTTACCGCTAACCGAGGCGCAGAGCGCCGTTGCGACGCTCCCGCTGGACCGCCGCGCCTTCCTGGAGGGACCGGCAGGAACCGGCAAGACGCGCGCGGGGGTCGCGCGCGTCCGCCACCTGCTGCAGTCCGGCGTGCCCGGCGACCAGATCCTCATCCTCCTGCCCCAGCGCACGCTGGCCGGTCCGTACACGGAGATGCTGCGCCACCCGTCTACGCCCGCGGGCGGCGAGATCACCGTATTGACGATGGGCGGCCTTGCGCAGCGCATGACCGAGCTGTTCTGGCCCCTGGTCTCGTTCGCGGCGGGCTTTGGCCGGCCCGACCGCCCACCTGTGTTTCTGACGCTCGAGACGGCCCAGTACTTCATGGCCCGCATCGTGCGCCCGCTGCTGGACGAAGGCTACTTCGACTCCATCACGGTCGATCGCAACCGCCTCTACAGCCAGATTCTCGACAACCTGGCAAAGGCCGCCTCGGTCGGCTACGACTACACCGAGGTCGGCGCGCGGCTAAAGGCCGCGTGGGTCGGTGAGTCGAGCCAGTTGCGCGTCTACGATGAGGCGCAGGAGTGCGCCAACCGGTTCCGGCACTACTGCCTCAGCCACAACCTCCTGGACTTCTCGCTCCAGGTGGAGGTTTTCACGCGCCACCTCTGGCCGCTGGCCAAGTGCCGCGACTACCTGCAGGGCCGCTACCGCCATCTCGTCATCGACAACACGGAAGAGGACACACCCGTCAGCCACGATACGCTGCTCGAATGGCTGCCTGCGGCTCGCTCCAGCCTCGTCATCTACGACACGGGCGCCGGGTATCGCCGCTTCCTGGCCGCGGACCCGACCAGCGCATACCGGCTGAAGGACGCGTGCGAGGAACACATCGCGTTCACCGAATCGTTTGTGATGTCGCCCGACGTCGCAGACCTGAGCGAACGGCTGCGCCGTTCGCTACGCGTGCGACCGGGGGAGGCTATACCCGCGCCGAAGGAAATGAGCCTCACCCCCCTGCCCCCCTCTCCTGACGCAGCGTCAGGAGAGGGGGGCAGGGGGGTGAGGCCCGACCTCCCCGCCCTCGACTATGCCCCGCACCGTTTCCACCCACAGATGCTGGACTGGGTCGCGGAGCGCATAGCGGGGCTGGTAAACGACGAGGGCGTGCCGCCGGGCGAGATCGCGGTGCTCAGCCCGTTCATGACCGGCGGGCTGCGCTTCTCGCTGGAGAACCGGCTGGCGGCCTATGGCGTGCCGGTGCGCTCGCACCGCCCGTCGCGCGCGCTGTCTGAGGAACCTGCGACGCTGGCCTTGCTGACGCTGGCGCAGCTCTGCCATCCGCACTGGCGCGCGCACCCGACCCGGCACGATGTCGCACACGCGCTGATGCTGTCCGTCAACGACATGGACCTGGTGCGCGCGCAACTGCTGGCCGAGATTGCGTACCGGGCGCAGGACGGCGAGGCCAACCTCAACGGGTTCGACGAGATCGAGCCAGAGATGCAGGAGCGGCTGACCTTCCTGCTCGGCGGACGGTACGAGGGGCTGCGCACTTGGCTGAGCGCGAATGCAAAGCTCCAGGCCGCGGTCACCCGCTCGCCGGCGCGCGATCGGAGGGCGGCCAAGCGGCGCACCGCAGAGCTGGACCACTTCCTCGCGCGACTCTTCGGCGAGCTGCTGTCCCAGCCCGGCTATGCGTTCCACGGCAGCTTCGATGCGGGCGAAATCACCGCCAACGTCATCGAATCGGCGCGCAAGTTCCGCCAGGTGATGCAACTGGCAGAGGGCGAGCCCACAGGCGGACGCCCCACCATGCCAGCCCGCACCGCAAGCCAGCCGCCGGCCTTGGTTCCCGCAGCCGCGGACAGTGCAAGCACGGACGCAGCCGAGCCGTTCATTCCGTCCGATTTGGGCCGCGAGTGGGTCGACCTGGTGCAGGACGGCGTGGTCGCCGCGCAGTACATCCGCAGCTGGCAGCGCCAGCCGGAGGATGCCGTGCTGGTTGCGCCCGCCTACACCTTCCTGATGAGCAACCGCCCGGTCGACCACCAGTTCTGGCTTGACGCGGGCAGCAGCGGCTGGTGGGAACGGCTGTACCAGCCGCTCACCCAGCCTTACGTGCTGAGCCGCCGCTGGCACGCGGGCGCGCAGTGGACCGACGCGGATGAGTATGCCGCGCGGCAGGAGGCGCTGTCTGCGCTCGTGATCGGGCTGACGCGGCGCTGCCGGAAGCAGATCCACCTGGGCCTGTCGCAGATGGGCGCGACGGGCGTCGAGCAGCGCGGCGCGCTCCTGCGCGCTATCCAGCAAGTGCTGAGAAACCGGTAGATGATGTTCACACCTCGACCCAAGCAGGCCGAAGTCTTGGCGTACACCGGCGGCAAGATGGGCGTGTCCGCAGTGCCGGGCAGCGGCAAGACGCAGGTGCTCTCCGCGCTGGCAGCCAAGCTTGTCGCAGAGACCAGCCTGGCGGATGACCAGGAAGTCCTGATTGTCACTCTCGTCAACTCGGCGGTAGACAACTTTACCAGCCGCGTAGACGAATTCGTAAAAGAGCGCGGGCTTATGCCGCAGATCGGCTACCGCGTGCGCACGCTGCACGGGCTGGCCTACGACATCGTGCGCGAGCGGCCCGGCCTGGTCGGTCTGGCCGAGGATTTCGCCATCGTGGACGAGCGGGAGGCGAGCCAGATTCTGCGCGACGCGGTTGAGTCGTGGTTGGCCGCGAACCCTGACAGCCTTACCCCCTGGCTCGATCAGACCATCGACGAGCGCAAGGCGGACTGGGTGCGTCGCGACCACTGGCCGCGTCTGGTGACCGACATCGCGCTGGCCTTCATCGGCATGGCGAAGGACCTCCAGATTACGCCCGACATGGCACTGGACATCCTGGCAGCGACGGACGATGAGCTGCCCCTGCTGGACATGGGCTTCGCCATTTACGCCGACTACCAGCGTAGCCTGAACTACCGGGGCGCGGTGGACTACGACGATCTCATCCGTCTGGCGCTCAACGCGCTTCAGTTGGACCCGGACTATCTCCAGCGGCTCCGCTACCGGTGGCCATACATCCTGGAGGACGAGGCGCAAGACTCCAGCCGGCTGCAGGAGGAGATCCTGCGCCTGCTCGTCGGCTCGAACGGCAACTGGGTGCGCGTCGGTGATCCGAACCAGGCCATCTACGAGACGTTCACCACCGCCAGCCCGCGCTACCTGCGCGAGTTCCTGGCAGAAGAGGGCGTGACCGCGCGCGACCTGCCCAACTCCGGTCGGTCCACCGCCAGTATCATGGCGTTGGCGAACTACCTCATCGAATGGAGCCGGACGGAGCACCCGCTGCCCGCGCTGCGGGACGCGCTCGCGCCGACGCGCATCGAGCCGACCCCGCCCGGCGACCCGCAGCCGAACCCGCCGGATGCGCCTGGGGCGGTCCAATTGGTCGGCCGTAAGCTGACACCGGATGAGGAAATCGAAGCTGTGGTCAGGTCCATCGTTCAGTGGCTGCCGGAGCACATGGACCAGACCGTCGCCGTGCTGGCCCCGCGCAACGACCGCGGGGAGCAGGTGGGGAACGCTCTACGCAACCGCAAGATCGAGGTCGTCGAGATGCTCAAGAGCACGCGCTCGACCCGCGACACTGCGGGTGCACTCGGCAACGTCATCAACTACCTGGCCGACCCGGCCTCCCCTGCCAAGCTGGCGCGGGCCTACGAGGTCTGGCGGCGGGCAGACCGGGAGGACCCGGACCTGCGGGTGCGGCTGGATGCAGCGACCCGCGCGCTGCGCAAGGTGCGCGAAGTAGAAGCGTTTGTTTGGCCCCGGCCCGACCCGGAGGCGCTCGACGCGGTTCCGCTGGCGGAGGGCGACGGCGACCTGAATCTGCGCGAGCACCTGGCGGAGTTCCGTGTGTTCGTCCGCCGGTGGCAGGCTGCGACCACGCTCCCTATCGACCAACTCTTGCTGACCGTAGGACAGGACATCTTCGAGCGGCCCGCGGACCTGGCGCTGACGCACAAACTGGCTGCAGTGCTGCGCCAATCTGCGGCCAGCCATCCGCACTGGCGGCTGCCGGAACTGACGCAGGAGTTGGCCGTCATTGCGCGCAACGAGCGGAAGTTCCTGGGGCTGGCCGACGAGGATACTGGCTTCGACCCACAGGCCCACCGTGGCAAGGTGGTTGTCGCCACGGCACACAAGGCGAAGGGCCTCGAATGGGACCGCGTCTATCTGCTGTCGGCCAACAGCTACGACTTCCCCTCGGCCATGCCGGGCGACAGCTTCATATCCGAGCGGTGGTTCGTCCGCGACCGGCTTAACCTCGAAGCGGAGACGCTGACCCAGCTCGCCGCAGCAGCGGAGGGCCAGCCGCCCCCGCCGGAGGGCGAGGCGACCTACCAGGCGCGGCTCGATTACGCGGCGGAGCGGCTGCGCCTGCTGTATGTCGGCATCACCCGCGCGAGACGCGACTTGATCGTGACATGGAACACGGGCCGGTCAGCGACGCTCCGCGCCCAGCCGGCCGTGCCGTTCATCGCTCTGCAAACCTGGTGGCAGTCGCTGCCCCAGCAGTCGCTGCCCCAGCAAAGCTTGCCCCAGCAAAGCTTGCCCCAGCAGACCGGCCCCTCCGAGGAGACAGCCTGACCATGACCACCCTTCCCGCCGAGTTTCAATTCAGCCAGGCCAGCCTCCAGGATTATGTGGAGTGCAAGCGGCGCTTCTTACTGAGGTACATCTACCAACTGGCATGGCCCGCAGTCGAGACGGAGCCGGTCGACGAGTATGAGGCGCATGTAGCTGCGGGCGAGGCGTTCCATCGGCTCATCCACCAGCACCAGCTCGGCCTGCCGGTAGAACGGCTGACCGCGCTGGCCGGCGGCATCGACGACGAGGCCGAGGACGCGGGCGATGAACGCCGCCTGCTGACTTGGTGGCAGAACTACCTCGCTGCCGGCCCGGCGGACCTGCCACCGGCGCGCCATCCGGAAATCACGCTCTCCGTGCCCGCGGGCGACTACCGGATCGTGGCGAAGTATGACCTCATCGCGGTGCAGCCGGGCCAGCACGCGGTCATCGTGGACTGGAAGACCGGCCAGCACCGCCCGAAGCAGGCGTGGCTCAACGCGCGTCTCCAGACGCGCGTCTACCGCTACATCCTTGCGACCGCGGGCGCGCACCTCAACGCGGAGCAGCCGCTGACGCCCGGTCAAATAACGATGTTGTACTGGTTCGCCAACCACCCGGCCGTGCCGGAGCGGCTGCCCTACAGCGACGAGCAGTACCGCGCGGATGGCCGCTACCTGCTCAACCTGGTCAAAGAAATTACCGCAGCAGCAGCCGGCGATGAAGATGAGGCGGCGTTCCCCAAGACCGACGACGTGCGGCGCTGCCGCTTCTGCCCCTACCGTTCGCTCTGTGACCGCGGGGCGGAGGCAGGCGACATGACCGAGCAGGCCGTGGAAGATGTCGAGCCGGAGCCGGAGCGCGACTGGCTGGACCAGATTGACTTCGAGCAGGTCGGGGAGATTGCCTTTTGACCCGTCCCTGGCTGTTGCCTGCGCCGGTCAGCGTACCGGAGGCCCTGCGTGAGGCTACCGGCGGGCATCTGCTCGTCGCGGAGACGCTCGTCCGCCGCGGGTTCGCAGACGTAGGGGCGGCGCGCGCCTTTCTCGATCCCGCTGCCTACATCCCTGCTCCTTCCAGCGAGCTGCCTGGCATGGCCCGCGCGGTCACGCGGCTGGGTCGCGCCATTCGCGGCGGCGAACCGATCTGCGTCTGGGGCGACTTCGACGTGGACGGGCAGACAGCCACCGCGCTTCTCGTCTCCTGCCTTGCCGACCTCGGCGCACAGGTCAGCTACCACGTGCCGAATCGCGAAACTGAGGGGCACGGCATCAGCCTGCCCGCGCTGGATAACGTCATCAATAGAGGCGCCCACCTCATCCTGACCTGCGACACCGGCATCGCCAGCCACGCGGCTGTGAATCACGCGCGCGGCCGCGGCGTAGACGTGATCATCACCGACCACCATGACCTGCCGGCCACGCTGCCCGATGCCGTCGCGGTCATCAGCCCCAAACTGACAACCGCGGCAGACGATGCGCCCCACCCGCTGTACGACCTGCCCGGCGTGGGCGTCGCGTACAAGCTGGCCGAGGCGCTGTACGACTGGGCGCGGCGGTCCGACGACGCATCGCGGCTGCTGGACCTGGTTGCACTCGGCATCGTCGCCGACCTTGCGGTTCAGCGCGGGGACACGCGCTATCTCCTGCAGCGGGGCCTGGCCGCGCTGCGCCGGACGCAGCGTCTCGGCCTGCAGGTCCTGATGGAGACCGCGGAGCTGGACCCGGCCCACCTCTCGGAGGAGCACATCGGTTTCGTCATCGGGCCGCGACTGAACGCGGCGGGCCGGCTGGCGGATGCAACCCCCTGTGTCGAACTGCTGACCCTCGGAGAGGGTGCCGGCCCGCGGACCACCGACCGGCTGCGCCAGGACCTTACGCGCGCCCGCATCATCGCGGCGGACCTCCAGACGCTCAACGCGCGGCGCAAGGTGGAATGCGATGCCGTGGAGCGCGCGGCTGAGGCCCAGATTCAGCGTGATCCGGCCCTGCTCGACGCGCCTGCGCTCGTGCTGGACAGCCTGCACTGGCCGCCCGGCGTCATCGGCATCGTCGCCAGCCGCCTGGTCGAAGCCTACGGCAAGCCGGCCATCCTCATCGCGACGCCCGCAGGCGGGCTGGGCCGCGCGTCCGCCCGCTCGGTCGAGGGGCTGCACATCACCGAGGCGATCGCGACACAAGCCCATCTGCTCGCCGGCTTCGGCGGGCATCCGATGGCTGCGGGCTTCACTATTGAGCCAAGGCGTATCGGTGAGTTCCGGCGGGGCTTTCTGCGCGCCGTGGAAGTGCGCTCGCAGGGCCGCCGCGACGCCGGCCTGCCCATCGACGGCAGCCTGCCGCTGGCCGACCTGACGCTGGACCTGACCGACGACCTGGCCCGCCTCGCACCCTTCGGGCCGGGCAATCCACCCCTGGTGCTCATCGCGGAACGGCTGCGCGTCAAGGCAGACCGGCAGGTGGGCCGCAACGACGAGCACCGGGTGCTGCTCGTCACGGACGAAGCAGGCAACGAACGCTCCGTCGTGTGGTGGGACGGCGGTGACGAGACGGCGCCCGAGGGCCTGTTCGACCTCGCCTACGTCGCCCGGTCCAGCACCTTCCGCGGCCAGCGCGATGTCCAGGTAGAACTGGTGGCCGTCCGGCCCAGTGCGGGGGCCGAACCCGTCCTCGTGCAGACCGGTCTGCCCTTCGAGGTCACCGATTGGCGGAGGGCAACCGCGCCGCGGACGCTGCTGGCCGATGTGCTGGCCGCGGGCGACGCGGCCGTCTGGTGCGAAGGCGGCGAGTCCGACATCGCGGGCGAAGATCGCCATAGCCTGACACCCGCAGCCGGCCTCGTCATCTGGACTGCGCCGCCCGGCCCGGCTGAGTTGCGCGCAGCCGTCGCCCGCGTCCAGCCCGCGCGCGTCTACCTGGTTGGTCAGGACCCGCACCTCGACCAGCCGGAGACGTTCCTGCGCCGCCTGACCGGGCTGACCAAGCATGTGGTCAACGCTCGCGAGGGCCGGACGACGCCGGCCGCGCTGGCCGCGGCGACCGCGCAGACCGAGACCACTGTACGGCTGGGGCTGGAGTGGCTAACCGCTGCGGGCCAACTGGCGGTCACTACAAACGGCCCCGACCTGAACCTTGCGGCGGGCAGCGGCCGGCCGTCTTCCGGCCCCGCGCGCGCGGCCCTGAGCAGCCGGCTGTCCGCCGCGCTCGCAGAGTCCGCGGCCTATCGGGCCCATTTCCGCCGCGCGCCGGCCGAGAGCCTCTTTCGATCAACACAATAAGCCGTTAAGCATAGACTTGGGCATAGGCGCTGAAGCGCTCACTACGAACGGGCACCCAGCCTCCCGAAATGTGACAAAGCTCCCCGCTCCGCTTATACTCACTCACACCAAGCCAGGCGCGGCATGAGCATTCCAACCACCCACCCGGAGGAGCAACCGTCATGGCCGAGATGACCACTTACGAACGCATGCAGCGCATGTACGCGCACCAGGAAGCCGACCGCGTGCCCGTCACCGACGACCCGTGGAACTCTACGATCGAACGCTGGCGCCGCGAAGGGATGCCGGAAGGCGTCCGCTTCGACGACTACTTCGGGCTGGATAAGTTCGCGACGATAGCCGTCGACAACAGCCCGCAGTATCCCGAGCAGGTCCTGGAGGAGACGCCCGAATACCGCATCCACACGAGCCGCTTCGGGACGACCATGCGCGACTGGACGCACGCGGGCGGCGTGCCGGAGTTCCTCGCCCACACCATCGTAGACCCGGACTCATGGGCCGCCGCGAAGGCCCGCATGGTGCCCAGCCGCGACCGCATCCCGTGGGCGCATCTCGAACAGAACTATAAGCGCTGGCGCGAGCAGGGTTACTGGCTGCGCGCGCTGCTCTGGTTCGGCTTCGACGTCACGCACTCTTGGGTCGTCGGCACGGAGCGCGTGCTGATCGCGCTGGCCGAGCAGCCGGAGTGGCTGGTGGACATGTTCAACCACTTCCTCGACGTCAACCTGGCCCTGCTCGACATGGCCTGGGACGCCGGCTACCGGTTCGATGAGGCGATGTGGTACGACGACATGGGCTACAAGGGCACGCAGTTTTTCTCGCTGCGCATGTATCGCAACCTGCTCAAACCCGTCCACGCCCGCGCCATCGAGTGGGCCCACAAGAAGGGCATCAAGGCGCGGCTGCACTCTTGCGGCAACATCAACCGCTTCGTGCCGGAGCTGATCGATATCGGGCTGGACATGCTCAACCCGCTGGAGGTCAAGGCCGGGATGGACCCGGTGGCGCTCAAGGCGCAGTATGGCGACCGGCTGGCCTTCCATGGCGGGCTAAATGCCGTGCTCTACACTGAGCCGGAGCAGTTATGGGAGGAAATGCGTCGCGTCGTTCCAGTGATGAAGCAGGGCGGTGGGTACCTCATCAGTTCCGACCACTCCGTGCCGGACTCGGTGAGCCTGGAGACGTTCCGGCAGTGGGTTGCGCTGGCGAAGGAGTTGGGACGGTACGAGTGACGATTGAAGATCGCAGATTACAGATTGCGGATTTTCGCTTCCCTCCTGAAATCTTCAATCTTCAATCTGCAATCTTCAATCGGTAACCCGATGAGGAGCTTGAGCATCTAATCTATGGAGAACCGTGTTATGCACATCGAACGACAGACCGCGGTGACCGATGAACTGGTGGATGCTTTCCGGCGGCTGATGCCGCAGTTGTCGTCCTCCAACTCCGCGCCGACGCGTGCGGAGCTTGCCGAGATGATCGAGTCGCCGGCAACTACGCTGTTCGTCGCGCGTGATGAGAATGGGGAGATTGTCGGCAGCCTGACGCTCGCCATGTTCCGCATCCCGACGGGCCGCCGCGCGTGGATCGAGGATGTGGTCGTGGATAATGCGCAGCGCGGCCGAGGCATCGGTGAGGCACTGACCCGCGAGGCGCTGGCCGTCGCTAAGGCCGCAGGCGCCATGACAGTCGACCTGACCTCTCGCCCCTCGCGTGAGGCAGCCAACCGGCTCTATCAGCGGGTGGGATTCGAGAAGCGCGAGACCAACGTTTATCGCTATAAGCTGTGAGGCATTGATGAAGTCAGAATACGTGATTGAGGTCAGCGACGCCACTTTCCAGGCGGAGGTGATAAACCGCTCCCGGCAGACGCCGGTCGTGGTAGATTTTTGGGCCCCCTGGTGTGGGCCGTGCCGCATGCTGGGTCCGGTGCTCGAAAAGCTGGCGAACGAGTATGCGGGCGGGTTCATCCTCGCCAAGATCAACACCGATGAGAACCAACGCGTTGCCGGCCAGTTCGGCATCCAGGGCATCCCGGCGGTCAAAGCCTTCAAAGACGGCAAGCTGGTGGCCGAGTTCGTCGGTGCACAGCCCGAGCCGCGCGTGCGCGAGTTCCTGGCAAAGTTTGCGGTGAAGGGTGGCGGGCAGGCGGCCGGAGACGGCGCGCCTGACGCGGAGACGCTGCTGGCTGCGGGCAAGTATGCGGAGGCCGAAGAAGTGCTGCGCAAAGCCGGCGCGGGCAACGGCAGCCTGCCGGCGCTCAACCTGTCGCTGGCCAAGGCGTTGCTCGCCCAGGGTAAGGCTCAGGAGGCAGGGCAGTTGCTCGCCAAGCTGACGGAGGGCCCGGAGGCAGGGCCAGCGGAAGCCCTGAAGCCGCTGGTGGGATTGCTGCTCACCGCCACGTCAGGGACCAACGGCTTCGGCGAACTCGAAGGGCTGTATCAGAAGGCGGGCCAGGCCATTGCCCACGGGGAAATGCGTGTGGCGATGGATGCCCTGATCGATGTGCTGCGCCGAGACAAGCGTTACCGCAACGGCGAGCCGCGCCAGGTCATGCTCGCGCTCTTCGCACTTCTCGGCGATGAATCACCCCTCGTGCGGGAATACCGCACGAAGCTCGCGATGGTGTTGTTCTAATACTCCAATCTGTTGTTGGGTGGCCAGCCTAAGGCTGGCCACCCAACAACAGATACAGAATCACAGATTCTGCAGCCACCCGAAATAGGTAATTGCACCGAGCGAGATGTTGTAGACCGCGTGCGTGAGCATGGCCGTCGTCGTGTTCGTGCGCATCCGCAGCAGCCCCAAGACCAGCCCCACCCCGAACACCGCGACTGTCGAGAAACTAAGACCATACTGGCTATGCAGCAGCGCGAACAGCAGCGTCGTCAGCACCAGGCCGAACCGCGGCTGGAGTGCGCCGCGGAATATGCTCTCCTCCCCCAATGCAGCGGCCAGCCCTAACGTCAGGACTCCCCAAACGGATGTCGTCAGCGGGCCGACCAGAATCTCAGTCAGCTTCTCCACCTCGGCGCTCGTGCCGAGATTGAGGCGGCTCGCCACCATCTCCAGCAGCAAGACCAGCGGCACCATCAGGATCCCGGCTCCAACACCCAGCAGCACCTGCGGCAACGACGGCCTGACAATGCCCAGCCGGTTGAGTGCGCCGCGGAACGTGCGATGGGCCAACCAGCCCACGCCGATGACCGACATCACCAGGAAAGCAATGTTCTGCGCCCACAGGGCGGATACGGAGGTCGCCCCTGCGCCCGCCTCGGAAGTGGCCTCCAGCATGTCGGCCAGGTTGTCGATACCGATGCCCAGGGTGAACAACAGATTGACGAGCACCAAGCCGGTCAGGGATAGGGCCACGGCATGGACCGGATGGGCGGGGTCAATATTCGAGATGCGTGCGGCAAGGCGCCGCGCAGGCCGGGTAAGCATGAACAGGCCAAACAATGACGGCAGCCACATGCCCAACGCCATGCGGGGCAGCGCCTCCGGTGTCAGCCCCGAGGCAGCCAGCATCTCGACATAGTCCGGACGCCCGCCTGCCAGCAGGCCGACCCCCTGCAGGAGCAGGCCAAGAAGGAACAGCCCGCCATACAGCAGCGCTAGAATGCCGTAGGCGAGCAGCTTGAGTAGCCGCTCGGAGTCCAACTGCCCTTCAACCCGCTTGCGCTGCGACAGGTTGGCCAGCCATAAGGCCAGGATCAAGGGCAATAGCATCAGGATAGTGAACAATAGCTCCACGAAATCACCTTCTTTCGTGATAATCCAGGTTCAAGCAAGTTTTACAGGAGTCTTCAAATGTGCTATTATGCGCTATATGTACCTTTAAGTACGTGAAGACCCTATTTGTGGAACCGGACACAAGCATAGGGCGTCTTAACAGGACAAAGTACGGCAAAAGCCGTGTGGACAATACTACGAGAGCGGGCCTCTGTCAAACACCGTTCACGCTGGCCCAAGGTCAGGAGAGCCGCAAAACGGATACCGATATGGCGAAATGGATTCACCCACCCGTCGATAGCGCAATGACGCTGTTGGCAAAGCTTGAGCGACTATATGGCGTCACACCGATGAAGAGTGATGCCTTGGGGCGGCGCGCTGCGCTGCCGAGTGAAATCGAGCGCGCCATCTATGGTCGCGGTCGCGACACGCGGGACCGGACCAATGGCCGCTGAAACGCGCCGGGGCCGCAACACGCGCGCCGGCCGCATGCGCGGCTGACCTCGTGACCTATGAGATGGGTTGCGGCTGAAGGCAAGCTGCAGTATCAGGGGTTCAGGTCCATGAGTTCGCCCGTCACAGCATAGACGAGCCGCTCGCAGACGTTGGTCGCGCGGTCGCCCACGCGCTCCAGTTCGTGTGCAACCTGAATCTGGTATGTACTGGCGCTGATGGCGCGCGGGTCTTCCAGCATGTAGCTCAGGGACACATTAAAGAGCTGTTTGTAGTGTGCGTCGATCTGGTCATCTACCAGGCAGATGGCACGTGCTTCATCGACATCGCGGCCGGCCAGCGCGGCCAGCGTACGATCCAGCATCGTGAGGACCATCTCCGACATGCGCAGGATGCCGCTGAACGGAATCGGATGCGGGTCTGACGCGGTGCGCAGCGCGATTCGGGCCATCTTCTTGCCATGGTCTCCGATGCGTTCAAACTCATTAGCAATGACCAGTGCGGCCACAATCGTCCGCAGATCAACGGCCACCGGCTGCTCCATTGCCAGCATCTCGTAACACTGCTCTTCGACGCGATAGCGCAGATCGTTGATGGACTGGTCGGCATCGATGACCTGTTGAGCCAGGCTCGCGTCATTATCCACAAACGCGCGCACCCCAAGCGCCACGCCCTGCCGCGCACGGCTACCCAGGTCCATCATCCGCTCGCCGAGTTGTGCCAGAGCCTGATCGAAATGGCTGCGAATTCCAGGGGTCATATGCTTCCTCTCCAGCCCGACCTCATCCGTACCGACCGGTTACATAGTCTTCCGTACGCTTGTCCTCCGGTTTGGTGAAAATGGTGCGGGTGTCGCCTACCTCAATGACCGTACCAGAGCGCTTATCATCGGTTAGCATCATCATCGCTGTAACATCAGACACGCGCGCGGCCTGCTGCATATTATGGGTGACAATCACGATGGTGTACTCCGACACCACCTTCCGCATCAGGTCTTCGATGCGTAGCGTGCTGATAGGATCGAGGGCCGAGGCCGGTTCATCCATCAGGATTACTTCCGGCTTGACTGCAATGACACGCGCAAGGCAGAGCCGTTGCTGCTCGCCAAGGGACAGGCTCAGCGCATCGTGGCGAAGCTTGTCTTTGACTTCGTCCCACACATCTGCCGCGCGCAGGCTCGCCTCGACGATGTCATCCAGGTGGCCGTTGCGACCCATGCCGAGCACCCGCGGGCCGAAGGCTACATTGTCGTAGACCGACTGCGGGAAGGGGTTGGGCCGCTGAAAAACCATGCCCACGCGGCGCCGCAGGTCTACCACATCGGTGCCGGGAGCATAGATATCCTGAGCGTCGAGCCAGACCTGCCCTTCCACACGCGTATTGCGGATGGTGTCATTCATGCGGTTGAGACAGCGGAGGAACGTGGACTTGCCGCAGCCTGACGGCCCGATCAATGCCGTGATCCGGTGCACCGGGATATCGAGGTGCAAATCGTTCAGTGCCCGTTTTTCGCCATAGTAGAAACTCAGGCCCTCAACTCGAATCTTGGCCCGCTCGATTTCGCTCATCCGAACCGCCCCGTTATGTAATCTTCAGTGCGCTTGTCGCGCGGAGTTGTGAACAGCGTGCGGCCAGCCTGATACTCTACCAACTCACCCATCAGGAAGAAGGCGGCATGGTCGGCCACGCGCGCTGCCTGCTGGACGCTATGCGGCACGATGATGATCGTATAGTGCTGCTTAAGCTCGTACAGCGATTCCTCCACCTTGCCTGTGGAGATGGGGTCAAGGCCTGAAGTCGGTTCGTCAAGCAAGAGCACCTCTGGCTCCAGCGCCAGGCTGCGCGCGATGCACAGCCGCTGCTGCTGGCCGCCCGACAGCGACGTAGAGGGCTGATCGAGGCGGTCCTTTACCTCATCCCACAGGGCAGCCTGCGTCAGGCAGCGCACCACGATTTCCTCGCTGCGGGCGTGGTCACGCGTGCCCGCCAGCCGCGGGCCATACAGGATGTTCTCGCGAATCGTGCCCGGCAGCGGCAGCGGCAGCGCGAAGACCATCCCGACCCGCCGGCGCAGCTCAGGCACAAAGACACCCGGCCCGTAAATGTTCTGGCCGTCGAGCAGAATCTGGCCGGTCATGCGCGTGTTATCCAGCAGATCGTTCAGCCGGTTGACCAACCGCAGCAACGTGGACTTGCCGCTGCCTGCCGGACCGAGAAAGACGGTCACAGCGTGGGCAGGCACATCCAACGTCACGTTGTTCAGCACTTGCGTACCCTCGTAATAATACGAGACCTGATCAAAACGAATCTTGGTGTCAGCCATTCCGCCTGCATCCTCTACCGTATTGTACCATAGCGGCGCCGCGCGCCGCGCCTACCACTGTCGCTTTCGCCGGTAGTAACTCCGGATGAGAGTCGCAACCAGGTTCAGCGAAAGAACCAGGATGAGCAACACCAACGCAGTGCCGTACTGAATCTCCACCGGCATGCCCGGAACCTGGGTGCTGATGACGTAGAGATGATACGGCAGGGCCATCGTCTGGTCCAGGGGCGACTGGGGCAGGCGCGGCAGATAGAACGCTGCGACCGTGAACAGGATGGGGGCTGTCTCGCCCGCAGCGCGCAACAACCCCAATATGACACCGGTGATGATGCCCGGCAGCGCCTGGGGCAACACGATATTGCGAATGCCCTGCCAGCGCGTGCCGCCCAGGCTGGCGCTGACTGTGCGGAACTCTACCGGCACGGCCCGCAGCGCCTCCTCCGCCGTGCTGATGATGACGGGCAGCGTCATAATCGCCAGCGTCAGGGCGCCGGCGACAATGGACGTGCCGAACTGCAGGAACAACACGAACAGCCCCAGCCCGAAAAGACCATAGACCACCGACGGAATGCCGGCCAGGTTGACGATTGCGAGGCGAATGGCGCGCGTCAGCCAGTTGTCGCGCGCATACTCCGCCAGATAGATGGCGCCGCCGACGCCGATAGGGATGGCAACGATGGCTGTGCCGAGCGTGAGGAGCAGCGTGCCGACGATGGCCGGAAAGATGCCGCCGGCCTTCATGCCGTCGCGGGGCATTGCGGTCAGAAACTCCCAGCTTAACGCGCCGATGCCGCGCACGATGATGGCCGCCACCACGAACAGAATGGGCAGCACTACCACCAGAGACGCCACCACCAGCAGCGCGAACCCGGCGCGCTGGACCAGATAGCGGCGGGCTGTGTTGGCGTTCGCCGGTCTGAAGGTCGCGGTGAACAGCATGGGACGGCCGGCCATCAGCGCAAACCTCCCCGCCGCCGCTTCTGGAAGATCGCAGATGCGGCAGCCAGATTGATCAGGAAAGTGATGACGAACAAGGCGATGCCGACGCCGAATAACGCATGGTAGTGGGTGCTGCCGCGGGCCACCTCGCCCATCTCCGCGGCGATGGTCGCCGTCATCGTGCGCACCGGCCGGATGAGGGAGTCCAGCGTGAGCGGCATGCGCGCGGCATTCCCGGTGACCATCATCACGGCCATCGTCTCACCAATGGCGCGGCCCATGCCGAGCATGACGGCGGTCAGGATGCCCGAACGCGCGGCCGGCACCACAACCCGCCAGATGGTCTGCCACTGGGTCGCGCCCATCGCCAGGCTCGCATCGCGATAGCTCTTAGGCACGGCATCCAAGGCGTCCTCCGCCACACTGATGACGGTGGGCAGTGCCATATACGCAAGCAGCAGCGCGCCGGTAAAGGCGGTCAGGCCGGTCGGCGCGCCCAACACCTCGCGGATCACGGGCGCCACCAGCGTCATGCCGAAGAAGCCGAGCACGACCGACGGAATGCCAGCCAGCACTTCGATCATAGGCTTGAGCACTTCGCGCGCCCAGGGCGGCGCAACCTCGCGCACGAACACCGCGGCCGCAACACCGAGCGGCAACGCAATCAGGATCGAGGTCAGGGTGACCAGGAGAGATCCGAGGATGAGGGGCAGCGTGCCGAACTTGTCGAAAGTGGGATACCAGGCCGTGCTCAGGATATTGTCCAGCGGCACGGTGAGGAAAAAGGGAATGCCTTCGCGCAGCAGGAAGAGGAAGATCAGCAGAACGAAGCCGATGGTGGAAAGACCTGCGATGCGCACCAGGGCTTCTAACGCAAACTCGCTCCAGCGGCGCGGGGCACGGGTGGATGATGATTGACCAGCGGTCAAGGTCATGCTCCTATTTGTGCAGTGGGACAAAGCCCAGGATCACCACCGCGGCCTGTCCCTCGCTCAGGATGTAGTCCAGGTAAGCCTTGAGCTGTCCCTGTGGCTCGCCTGCAGTGTACATATAGAGCGGCCGGGATATCGGATAAGCCCCGTTGTTGACCGTCTCCACCGAAGGCAGCACATAGGGCCCGGCGGCATCCCGCGCAATCCCCAGCATCTTCTGGTCCGGCGTGACATACCCCAGCCCATCGTAGCCGATGGCGTTAGGATTGTGGCGTACCTCCGCGCTGATTCCCTCTGACGAGGGCATCAGCAGCGTGTCCGGCGAGAAGAGCAGGTCGCTTTCCTCCCCAAGGCGGATGACATTCTCCAGGAAATAAACATAGGTGCCGGAGTTGGACTCGCGCGAGAGCAGGACGATGGGCCGATCTTCGCCGCCTACCTCTCGCCAGTTCGTGATCTTGCCAATGTAAATGTCGGAGATCTGCTGCAGAGTGAGCTGCTGGACGGGATTCCCAGGGTTCACCACGACCGCGATGGCATCCTGCGCAACCACGTGTTCGACAGGTGTGATGCCGTTCGCCTGAGCCTCAGCGAACTCCTCTTCCTTCATCCCGCGCGAGGCGTTCGCGAGATCGGCCGTACCGTTGATGATGGCGGCAATGCCAGTTCCGGAACCACCCCCCGTCACCGAAATACGGACCTCCGGGTGCAGGCCCATGTACTCCTCGGCCCACGCCAACGCCAGGTTCACCAGCGTGTCGGAACCCTTATTCTGGATAGTCGAGACAGCTTCCGGCGCCGTCCCGGCAGTCGCCTCGCGGCCACCGCATCCTGCTACAACAAGCAACAAAAGACCGGCCACAACCAGGCCGGCCCTATAAACGTGACGTGACATGCGTCCTCCGACGGCCGTCAATTGAACGACTCCGATCGTGCATATTATAACGGACGCCGAGTTAAGACTGAGTTATGTCTGCGTTAAGAAGACTTCACAAAAAGGTTAAGAGGCCATAACACACTGGCCGGCGTGGAGAGTTTCGGGTGGAACGTCTCTACCTCTCCCACCCGAACTCGCTATACGATAGCTCGGCCTGCCAGCAGGCCAGCGCATGCCGGATGTAGGGGATGAGGTTCTCCGGCAGGGCCAGCATCGCGCACCAGCGCAGGTCATCGCACTTGTCGGGTTCGCCGTTAACGATCTCTCCGGCCCACGAGCGCACGTGACAGAAGAAATCCACCCGCTCATCGTCGGAACGCCGGTGCATGACGTGAACGACGGCAAGGTCAGCAGGGGTGATCACGACACCCAGCTCCTCGGCCGCCTCCCGAATCGCAGCCGCAGTGACCGTCTCACCGGCCTCTACATGACCCGCGGGCACGCTGTACTGCCCGTCCTGCCAGCCCGTCTGGTAGCGACGGGACAGCAACACTTGGTCGCCCTCCTGGAAGAACAGGTGGACGGCAACAGGGAACCGCTGGCGCAACTCGCGGCTGTCGCTATGCAAGTCTACTCCTCCAACCGCCGCCGCAGGTCGTCGTACTGTTCGGGTGTGATCTCTCCGGCAGCGAGCCGCCGGCGCAGCGTCTCAAGCGGCATCTCGGCAACCGGGCGCGGCGGCGATCCAGTCGCGCGGCCGGACTGGAACAGCCGGATGACGAAAAAAGCCAGCACCATGAACAGCGTTACCAGCGCGGCGATGATCAGCATGACGATGAGCACTTCAAGGAACCCCAAGCGCATCACGATAGTCCTCCTCTTCTGGATCAAACATCCTTCCGTTGACAGTTGACCTATTGTATCATGCGCTCCTGCTGTAACCCAGCGTGGCAACGCGTACACTCGGGCGCATAGTGATCTGAAGTCCTTGCGGCCAGCGTACACTATGATAGAACGAACAAGTGCCAGACGAGTATTGAATAATGAAAGGACAAGAAGATGAGACGAAGTGGAGCAGAAATCACTCAGGTGCGACGGTTGGCGGTGTTCGGCCTGGCAATCCTGGCATTGGCGCTGGCAGGCTGCATGCCCCCAGCCATCCCCGCCGCGCCCGCAGCAGCAGAGATGGAGGCGCCAACGGCAGAGCCGCCGGTCGCCGAGGTGACACCCGCTGAGGCTCTGGAGCCGACGATGGAGCCAACAGCTGAAATGACGGCGACGGTCGAGATGGAGCCCACCGTTGAGATGACCGCCACCGCAGCGATGACCGACACCATCACCGGGCCGGCAACGGTGATGGTGAGCGACAACGCCGAGCTTGGCAGCATACTCACTGATGACAAGGGGATGTCACTCTACCTGTTCACGAATGACACCCCCGGCACCAGCAACTGCTACGATCAGTGTGCCGTCAACTGGCCGCCCCTGCTCACGTCCGGCGACCCACTTGCGGGGGCAGGTGCGGATGCCGGCCTGCTCGGAACCACGGAGCGCACGGATGGCACTGTGCAGGTGACGTATAACGGCTGGCCGTTGTATTACTGGATCAACGATACGGGGCCGGGCGATACGACGGGTCAGGGCGTCGGTGAAGTCTGGTACGTGCTGTCGCCCCAGGGGGAGATGATCAAGTAACTCACGACAAGGCCGGCCGCGTGTGTTGGGGGCACACAAGACAGGGGCGCATTCCGGGGTCGAGTCCACGGGATGCGCCCCTCGGTCCGCACGGGCCTCAGCCGCGGGCGGCGCGACCGATTTCTGCAGCCCATGCCTTTGCACGCGCCAGCTCGCCTTCGGCCAGCGGGCCCTCCCGGTCCATCACGAAGAAGCCCTCAGGCTTGCCGACCGGTTTGCCGCCCAGCTTACGCAGCCTGCCCGCCAGCAGCGGGGCAGCCCAGCGGGCGAAGAACAACCAGCGCGGGAGATGCATGCGGGTGTCGAAGGCGGCCACGGTCTTGCCTGCGAGGGCCTGGGCAGGCAGACTATCCAACCAGGCACGCACGGTCGGCAGCGCGTTGAACCCGACCGTAGGCGAGCCCAGCACCAGCAGGTCTGTTCCCTGCAGCTCCGCGGCCGTCGCCTGCTTGACGTGAAGGGCGTGCGTCGACCCGCCCAAACCCCCTGCGATGGCCTGCGCGACCTTCTCAGTATTTCCGTACGTGGAATCGTAGAGGACGAGTGCTTTCATTTTTGCTCCGCTATGCCGGGGTGAAGGAAGTGAGGTGATGAATAGGTGTCAGCGTGACCCCGACACACAGTCCGAGTATAGCACGGTCGCAGCGAGGGGACAAGGATGTTGATACCGTCGCTTGTGACGAGTCTGGCATTTTGCAGGATACCAGACTCGTCATTGACAGCTTACCCGCGGCGTTCGGCAGCCTCTTGGGCGACCGGGGCCAGTTCCCGGCGAGGGGCGGCCCGGAAAAGGCGTCCGGGGCTGCAGCGCATGAGACCCACATACAGCAGACAGGCCATGGCAAGCGCAGCCACCAGGCCCGCTACAGCCAAAATCAAGCCTCCCAGGCCGGCCTGCGGCGCCAAAGCCGCCAGACGGCCAACCAGTTCCAGGCTCTGCGGCAGGCCGGCGAAAAAGGCGGCGGCTACCATCCACCAGGCACCCGGCGCTTCGGTTGCTTCATCCGCCGATACAGCAACTTGCCCGCCACGACGTCGCATCCATAAGACAATGACCGTAGTTGCCAGCAGAGCCAGCCCCAGGCTAACAAGTTGCAGGGTAACCAGCGGCTGCCCTTCCACTTGGGCATTCACCGCAGCCAAGCCGGTCGCGACCGAAACTCCGAACATCAGTCCCGTCCCCAACCCATACCAGGCCAGCTTTGCCAAGTGCGCGTGACCCAGCCGCCGCACCGCGACCAGCAGTACGGCAATAAACACCGCGGCTTCGAGAGTCTCACGGAAACCAGTTACAAACGCTGCCATAAAACAAGCTCCTTGTTATGCGATCAACGCGGCACATGCCCGTTACATTGCGTACCATATCACAAGGAGCCGGAGAATTATGTGATTTTTATCACGTTTCGGATAGGAGCTACAGGTTCAATTCGAGGAGTTCTCCGGTCATGGCATAGATGGCGCGCTCTGCGATGTTGGTGCCGCGGTCGGCCACTCGTTCGATTTCGTGGCCGACCTGGATCAGGTAAGTGCCGGGGCCGATGGCCCGCGGGTTCTCCAGCATATAGCTCAGAGTGACGTTGAACAGCTGCTTATACCGCGCGTCGACCTGGTCATCGGCCAGGCAAACGTTCTTCGCCAGCGCCAGGTCACGGCGGGCATACGCATTGAGCGCCCGGTCCACCATCTCACGCGCCATGTCGCCCATCTCGGAGATATCGGTCAGCGGAATCGGCCGCGGCTCATGCGCCAGGCGGCGGCAGAAGCGGGCAATACGCTTCCCATGGTCTCCGATACGCTCCAATTCGTTCGAAATGGTCAGGGCGGCGACGATGCTGCGCATGTCGCCAGCCACGGGCTGCTCCATGGCCAGAAGCGCGTAACACTGCCGTTCGATGCGGAAGCGCAGGTCATTGATTGCCAGGTCGCCTGCGATGACCTGGTTGGCCGCGTCCTGATTATCGTCACAGAATGCCCCCAGGCCCGCAGTGAAAGCCTGGACGGCCCGGCCGCCCATGTCCAGGACGCTTTCGTTGAGCTTCACCAGTTCACGATCCAGGTGTGTCCGGATCAATGCCATGCCAGTCCCCTCCATCTACCTCGACTCACCCGAACCGGCCGGTGATGTAGTCCTCGGTAAGCTTGTTCTTCGGGTTGGTGAACAGCTCGTTGGTCGGGCCGTACTCGACAAGATAGCCGGCGCGATCTTCGCCCATGTTGAAAAACGCCGTAAAATCAGAGACGCGCGCGGCCTGCTGCATGTTGTGGGTCACGATGACGATGGTGTACTGCTGGGCGAGCTCGCGCATCAGGTCCTCGATTTTGAGCGTGGCAATCGGGTCCAGCGCGGAACACGGCTCATCCATGAGGATGATGTCGGGCCGGGTGGCAATCGCACGGGCGATGCATAGCCGCTGCTGCTGGCCGCCGGAGAGGGAGTAGCCGCTCTGCTTGAGCTTGTCCTTCACGTCATCCCACAGCGCAGCCGCCTGTAGCGACTCTTCGACCAGATCGTCGATGTTGCCCCGGAACCCGTTGATCCTCGCGCCCCAAGCAACATTCTCGTAGATGCTTTTCGGAAAAGGATTCGGCTTCTGGAACACCATTCCGATGCGCCGGCGCACCTCCACGGCATCTACATCCGACGCATACAGGTTCTTGCCGCGAAACTCGACCGTGCCCTCGACCCGCGCGGTCGGTACCAGGTCGTTCATCCGGTTGAAGCACCGCAACACTGTGCTCTTGCCGCAGCCCGACGGGCCAATCAACGCCGTGATACGCCGCGCCTGAATGTTGAGGTCCACACTGCGCACGGCCTGGAAATTGCCGTAATAGACGTCCAGGTCCGCTACGCGCAGCGCATACTGTGCACCGGCATGCGTCGCTGTATGGACGACGGGGCCGGTGAAAGGCGATACAATTTCTGCAATCATGCTCAATAACTCCGCACATACTTGTTACGCAAGAAGATGGCTGTTGCGTTCATCATCAGCAACAGCACCAACAGCACCAGGATGGCCGCCGCGGCGAGATGCTGGAACTCGGGTTGCGGCCGCGAAGTCCATTGGTAAATCTGGATGGGTAGGCTGGTGAACTTCGCGAAGGGCCCGTCCGGGTCCACGACGACGAAGGTGGACGCGCCGATGACGACCAGGGGGGCGGTCTCGCCCAGGGCGCGAGAGACCGCCAGGATAACGCCCGTCAGGATGCCCGGAATGGCATTCGGCAGCACGTGATCCCTGATCGTCTGCCAACGCGTCGCGCCCAGGCCGTAGCCCGCCTCGCGCAGCGAGTGCGGCACGGCGCGGATGGCCTCGCGCGCGTTGATGATGATGAGCGGCAGAATCAGCAGGGCCAGCGTCAGCCCGGCGGACAACACCGTGCGCCCGTTTGCGGTGGTGGCGTCAACTGCCCCAAAGACCCGTCCCGATGTCAGAGCCTCCAACGCGCGCACGAACACGGCCAGGCCCAGCATCCCGTAGATGATGGAGGGCACGCCTGCCAGGTTATTGATGTTCGTCTCAACCACCTGTGCCAGCTTGCTGTGTGTGCCGTACTCCTCCAGATAGATCGCCGCGCCGATGCCCAGCGGCACCGCAAACAATGCGGCAATCAATACGACCCACAGCGAGCCAAAAATCGCAGTGCGTACGCCGGCCAGCTCCGGCTTCGACGACTGGGGTGAGCCCAGAAAATCCGCTGTCACCCAGCTCCGGAAGTCGAGCGACGCGTTGGGGATGCTCTGGACCTCGGCGGCAATCGCGGGCCGGTCAAACAGTGATTCGACCAGCGTCCACGTCCGCGCAATCTCCGGCCTGACCACTTCAGCGACCAGCAAGGCGGCAAGTTCGTCCGCCGTGCGCCCGGCCAACGGCTGCTGCGCCTCCAATGCACGGATGCGGCCCGCCGATAACCTGGATTTAAGCAGCGCCACTTGGTCAGCCGCGGGCAGGCCGGCGAAGTCTACTTCGCTGCCCTGCACTGCACCGGTCGGCGCCGTCATGCCTTGCGTCGCATAATACTCCTCGACCAGCGCGACCGGCTCGACCCGATTGCGATAGGCCACGAAGCCGAATGAGTCGTTGATGACGTTGTACAGCAGGGCAAACAAGACAATAATGCCCACTACCGTCGCGGCGAGAAACAGGCTCTGCCACAGGCGCGCCGTACGCTGCCGCCCGGTCACAAAAGACTGCAGGTGCCGGCCTTCGGGGTAGCCCTGCACGGCCCCGTCTACCATCCTCGAATTGCTCATCACTCTACCCTGTAACCGCCTAATACTTCATGCGGAAGCGCCGCACGATCCACTGGCTGAAAATGTTCAGCGCCAGCGTTATCAGGAACAGCATCAGCGCGATGGCAAAGATGCTGGTGTAATCAATCGAATCGTAGCTCAAGTCGCCGCCCGAGATGCGCACGATATGGCCCGTCATGGTCTCGCCCGCTTTGAACGGGTTGAACACAGCCAGCCCCTTGAGCGCCTCGCCCCAATTCGCGAAGTTGCGCGGGCCTGAGCCGGCCGCGATGGCGACGACCATCGTCTCACCAACTGCACGCGAGATTGCCACGATAAACGCCGCGCCGAGGCCGGAGAGCGCCGCTGGCACAACGATCTTGACTGCGGCCTCCAGCTTCGTCGCGCCCAACCCATAGGCCGCCTCGCGCAGGCCACGCGGTACGCTGCTCAACGCATCCTCGCTCATCGACGCGACGAGCGGCAAAATCAGGATGCCGATGACCAGCCCGGCAGAGGCCATGTTAAACAGGTCCACCACGTCGCGGCCCAGGATATTGCGCAGGATCGGCGTCACGAAGTTGAGCGCAAAATAGCCGTAGACGACCGTAGGCACACCGGCCAACACCTCAAGAACGGGCTTGAGTATCTTGCGCGCCCGCGGCGTCGCATACTCGCTGAGATAGATCGCAATCGCCAGGCCCAGTGGCAACGCCACCAGCATACCGATGGTGCTCGTCAGCAACGTGGCGAGCAGCAGCGGGAAGATCCCGAACTGCCCAATCTTGGGCTGCCAGGCCGTCGCAGTGAAGAACTCGACGAGACTGACCTGGGGATCGCGAAAGAAGATCATGGCCTCTTCGAAGAGGACAACCACGATGCCCAATGTCGTCAGGATCGAAACCGCGCCGCAGAACAGCAAGAACCCCTGGATGAGCATCTCACCGGGGCGCCGTTTGGGCCGCAGATCCACCGGCGCTTCGGCTGATACGGCCGATGCTCCGAGTTTGACCATTTCACCTTGCATAAGCTTCCCCCCTGTCCCCACTTCCGCCTGCGGCGCAGACCGCATCGCAGGCGGAGGCGGGGGTCAGGTTCAATCAGTCCTTACTTCGTCGCATCCAGGAGGGCCTGCATGGACGCTTCCAGCGCAGCGGTCGGGGCCGGGAAGTAGCCGACCTCGGTCGCCAGCTCGCTGGCATTCGTCAGGTAGAAGTTGACGAAGGAAGCGACCTGCGGCTTCTCCTGCATGATGCCCGCGTCGGAGTAGATGAAGAGCGGGCGGGCCAGCGGGTACTCGCCGGCATCCACAGTTGCTGCGGTCGGCTCGATGCCCTCGACCTTCACATCCAGCAGCTTGCCTTCGTTCTCGACGAAGTAGGCGAAGCCGAAGTAACCGATGGCGTACTTGTCGCCCTGCACACCCTGCACCAGGACGTTGTCATCCTCGGATAGTTGCAGATTGGCCGCGGCCAAGAGGGCCTCCTCGCCGTTCTCGAACGCCTCGTCCATCACGGCCTCGATGAAGTAGTCGAACGTACCGCTGTCGGTGCCCGGGCTGAACCGCTTGACCGGCTCGCTCGGCCACGCGGGATTCACGTCGCTCCAGTTCGCCGTTTCCTGCGAGAAGAGCTTCGCCAGTTCCTCCAGCGTCACGCCCTCGCTCAACCAATCGTTTTCCAGGTTCACTACAATCGCCAGAGCATCGGTCGCAACCCGGAACTCGATGGGGGTGCGCTCGATCTTGGCGCAGTTCTCCACCTCGGAGTCCTTGATAGCCCGGCTGGCATTCGCAACATCGGTCTCGCCGGTGTTGCAGAAACGTTCGAAACCGGCGCCCGAACCGATGGAGTCAATCGTGATGTTGCCGCCGTAACCCTCGTCACGGAAACGCTCGGCAACCGCCTCGCTCAGCGGGAACACCGTCGAGGAACCGGCCGTAATGATGTCGCCGGTCACTTCGAGGGGGTTGACCTCGGGCAGACCGGTCATTTCTGCCGGAGCTTCAGCTTCAGCCGCCGGTTCGGCGGCCGCGGTCGGTTCGGCCGGCGCGGGCGTCGGCTCAACAGCCGCAGCGGGAACAGGGGTCGGCGCAGGTGTAGCCTGTGGGCCACAGGCAACCGCCAACAACGCGACGACCATCAGGACGACGAAAAACTTGAAACGCATGGACACATCTCCCCTATGTATATCTTGACTTTGCATACGCTGTTCAGGATGCCACAGGTGGCTTAACCGAAAGTCAAGGTTGGATTAACTAGCCGCGAAGATTCGGTAAAGGTTTGTTAATAAGGGGGACTTAAGCTCGACGACAGGCCCAGCTAAGGACAGGCTGTTGCAGGCGTGCTAAACTGGCAGTATCCGTTTGGAGAACCGTATTGGGAGGCAGGTCGATGAAAGTTGCGATGTTCAACGCACAGGAGCCGGTTGAAGTGGGGCGTATTGACGTGGAAATCATGGAGCTTCTGTCGCGCGTGCGCGGCGCGCTCGGTTGGGATGTGACGGCGGAAGGCGAGGTGAGAGTAGCTTATGACGACCGCCGCGTGAGTGAGAGCACGCTGGATCGTGCGCTTAGAGGTCTGGGCTTCGAGCGCAAGCCCGTGCCGATTCCGGTCCCGGTTCGTGCGCGCTACACCTATCCGCTCAGGCCAGGTCGTAGGTCACGCCGGTAAGCTCCTCCGACACGGCCCAGAGCCGTGCAGCGAGGACATGATCGCAGGACCGCCTGCTGGAACGCGACTTGACAGGGAATCCGCGCAGGCCCATCAGACTGCCGGGACCGTAGTAGTCGCCGCCTTGCACCTCCGCGCCAACTGCCGCATAGACCAGCGGCAGCGCGCCCATGTCGGCAGACTGTGCGAGAGTACGATTGGCAGTCCGCATGAGGGCCTGGCTACCACGAGATCCCGTCATCGCGGGTCCGACGGCTTGCAGATTCGTTGCCGCATAGCCGGGATGCGCGGCAACGCTCAACGCAGGGCTACCTGCCTGCTCCAGCCGCCGCTGGAGCTCGTATGCAAACAGCAAATTCGCGAGCTTGGACTGCGCGTAGGCGAGCCAGTTATTGTAGCGGCGTTTGCCGTGCAGGTCGTCGAAGTTGATGTTGCCGGCGACATGAACCCCGCTGCTGACCGTGACGATGCGCGCCGCCGATTTCACTTGCAGCATCGGCAACAGCAGGCCGGTCAGCGCGAAGTGACCGAGATGGTTGGCGCCGAACTGCATTTCGAACCCATCGCTGGTTTCGCGGCGTGGAATTGCCATCACACCAGCGTTGTTTAACAGGATGTCGAGCCAGTCATGAGTTGTCCTGAAAGCCGATGCAAAGTGACGGATTGAGGAGAGGTCCGCCAGGTCCAGCGAGCGAACTTCAAGCTGTGCATCGGGAAATGCCGCACGGATTGATTGCGCAGCCGCAGCCCCCTTTGCCGTGTTGCGTACTGCCAGGGTGACCCGTGCGCCGCGCCCGGCAAGAAGCCGAGCCGCCTCAAAGCCCAGCCCGCTGTTGGCGCCGGTAACAATGACCCGGCGGCCGGACAGGTCCGGGACATGCACCTCGACCCACTGCTCAATGATATTTGTCATATCTATCGACCGATGTGCTGAACTGTGACGCCAATGGCAACCGGTTTTCCATCCTCCATCCGCAGGCCGCCTTCGGGCATGGGCGCACCAGTTTGATCCCGGAAGTAGAGCGGTAACCCTTCTGCGAAATTGACCGGATAGAAATTCGGATCCTGACGCTGGTGGTGAATATGGATATGGGGTTCGCTTGTGTTGCCGGAGTTACCGCATTGCCCGATGATCTGCCCCTCCTCCACCATGTCTCCTGCTTTCACAAGAACACTTCCCGGCTTCAGATGTGCAATAATGAGGTACGTCCCTGTTTCCAGTTTGAGCGCGATGTGATTACCGGTCGGCATCTGAACATTGTTTGAGATCGCGCCGGGTATCATATCGGGCTCGCCATCATGGGCCTTCACCACATGCCCTGCAGCAGGAGCAACGACAGGAACACCGTAGCAACCGTAATCTGTCAACTCGGCAGTTCAGCGACAATGACGTGCCGGTTGACTGCCAGCCTGTCTCCGCCCCAACCCACTTTCAGAGGCACGTTCGCAGGCAAACGCACCGTAGCGGAAGGCGTCATGGATGCGAGTGACGCAGGATAAGCCACCGGCAAAATCGGCAGGAGTGCCAGCGTGATCGAAAGCAACGGGACCAGCCCGGTCGTGATTACAGGTCTGCTTAGGCGTCGTCGTATTATGGCATATAGCACGACGACGACCAGGAAGACCAGGCCCAGCAAAGGCGGAAGGAGCTGCAGCATGGACCAGGCCGCCACCTTGGGCATACCCCCAAGGAGCATCATGACCAGCAAGCCCACAGCAACCGCAATCATCAGCGTGAGAGGTACCCAGCGGACGACGCGCCAGATAGGGCGCTTCGATAACGGAACCTTTCCTTGGGTCATCTCGGAAGAGCCTCCTGACAGTGAGTTCTCAGATGCATCGGTAACCTTTATGTATGGGCAAGTTCATTCTGTGGTTGCCCAGATCTCAACCGGTCAGGCTCGCGGCACCGTAAAACATACCGTCGCCCCCTGACCCGTCTGGCTCTCAATCCAGATACGCCCTCCGTGGCCTTCGATGATGTGCCGGGCAATGGCCAGCCCAAGGCCCGTGCCGCCCTTGGTGCGTGCCCGGTCAGCCTTGTAGAACCGCTCGAAGATGCGCGTCTGC